>NZ_JAMPNU010000003.1:0-88460 GCF_028479505.1 Providencia sp. PROV205
TAGTTATCTACGCTCCTAAGGATTCGCTCTCTTGCCGCCTAGCTGCGGCACAAACCATTTAGGGTATGCTAGGGGGAGGGAAAATTAATCAAACGATCAAATAAATCTAGCATTAAAAATCCGGTGGGCAGGTAAAATGCATTGGCGTGCCATATTCAGGATGGGTGATATATAATTCCTGTGCATGTAATTGTAAGCGAGGGGCGAGCGATTTGGCTTCATCGTGAGCATAAAAGCGATCACCAAGGATTGGGTGGCCTAAAGCTAACATATGAACTCTCAGCTGGTGAGAACGACCTGTAATCGGTGACAGTTTCACGCGAGTTGCTTGTTCTTCATATTGTAAAACTTGGTACTCAGTTTGTGCTGATTTCCCTGTTTCGAAACACACTTTTTGCTTAGGGCGGTTTGGCCAATCACAAATCAGTGGTAAATCAATCAAACCTTCTTCTTTTTCTAAATGCCCCCAAACACGAGCAATATAGACTTTTTTGGGCTCACGCTCCCTAAATTGGCGTTTAAGCTCTCGCTCAGCCTTCTTGTGCAGTGCCACAACCATGACACCACTTGTCGCCATATCTAAGCGATGTACGGATTCAGCTGCGGGAAAATCACGCTGAACACGACTCATAATGCTGTCGTGGTGCTCAGGAGCTTTCCCAGGCACAGAAAGTAGCCCACTTGGCTTATTCACCGCAATAATATGGTCATCTTGGTAGAGCACATGCAGCCAAGGTTCAACGGAGGGATGGTAAGGTTCCATCATAAGGTATATCGCTCCCAAAGCTCTTAAAATAAATTCTCCCTCTAATGAGGGAGAAATTGGTGATAATTTTAAGCTACGTTCACCATAATTTAAATAGCTAATAATAAGTGGATTGAATGGCTTAGCACCTAATACGCTTATTGATGAGTCACCACAACTAAGCGGATGGCATCTAGGCGCCACGTAGCTTGGTCGATATTGGTCATCAGTTTCTGGCGCTCTTCTTCAATGATATCAAGCTCTTCATCACGGATGTTTGGGTTGACCGCTTTAAGTGCTTCTAAACGAGAGAGCTCCAGCGTCAGCGCCTTATCCGCAGCTTCTTTTGCATTTTCTATCAATGCCTTGGCTTCTTTTTCGATCATTGGTTCAGATAAGCGTAATACCGAATGAACCTCATTTTGTACGGCATTGACCAATTTGCTCGCCATATGGCGGTTAATGGCATTTAATTGGCGGTTAAAACTTTCAAACTCAACTTGAGATGATAAGTTATTACCTTTTAAATCAATTAATAAACGTACCGGAGTTGCTGGTAAGAAACGACTAATTTGCAGGTTTTTAGGCGCTTGTGCTTCCACAACGTAAATGAGTTCAGTCAATAAGGTGCCAACAGGCAATGCTTTGTTTTTCAATAAAGAAACTGCGCAGCTGCCGGTATCGCCAGATAACACTAAATCTAAACCATTACGAATAATAGGGTGCTCCCAGCTGATAAATTGCGTGTCTTCACGGGAAAGCGCTTGCTCTCTATCAAATGTGATGGTGCAACCATCTTGAGGAAGCCCAGGGAAATCAGGTACTAACATATGGTCTGAAGGGGTTAGGATAATCAAGTTGTCACTTTTATCTTCTTGATTAATACCCACGATATCAAAAAGATTGAGTGCAAAGTTGACCAATTCGGTATCGTTATCACCTTCGCCAATTTCTTCAGCTAATTGATTACCCGACTCGCCACCGTTTGAATGCATTTCAAGTAAACGGTCACGGCCTTGTTCTAATTGTAATTTTAAGCTGTCATGTTCAGCACGGCAGGTTTTAATAAAATCATCAAAACCTTCAGTGACTGTCGGTTCAGCCATAAACTGCAGTAATGGTTGGTAGTATTTATCGTAGATAGCGCGACCTGTTGGGCAGGTATGTTCAAAGGCATCTAAGCCTTCGTGATACCAGCGGATCAACACCGATTGTGCAGTACTTTCTAAATAAGGCACATGGATGCTGATATCACGGCTTTGGCCAATACGGTCTAAACGGCCAATACGCTGTTCGAGTAAGTCTGGATTAAACGGCAGGTCGAACATCACTAATTGGTTAGCAAATTGGAAGTTACGTCCTTCAGAGCCGATTTCAGAACACAATAGCACCTGTGCCCCTTCTTCTTGAGATGCGAAATAGGCAGCCGCTCGGTCACGCTCTAATAACGATAGCCCTTCATGGAACACAGCAGCACGAATCGCTTCGCGTTCGCGTAAAACTTGTTCTAATTGTAAAGCAGTTGCGGCTTTCGCGCAGATCACTAACACTTTTTCATGGCGGTTTGCGGTCAAAAAGCCCATTAACCATTCAACACGCGGGTCAAAGTTCCACCAAGTGGCATTTTCACCTTCAAACTCTTGGTAAATTTGCTCTGGATAGAGCATCTCTTTTGCACGTGTTTCAAGGTCTTTTTTACTGCCCATAATACCCGCCACTTTAATTGCGGTTTGGTATTGGGTGGGTAAGGGCATTTTTAACGAATGCAATTCACGGCGAGGGAAGCCTTTAACACCATTGCGGGTATTTCTGAACAATAGGCGACTGGTACCGTGGCGATCCATTAACATGTTGATCAGCTCTTGGCGTGCAGCATGGCCATCTTCACTTTCAAGGTTTGCCGCTTTTAGCAGTGGTTCGATATCTTGTTCTTTGATTAGCTCGTTAAGTAAATTTTGCTGGTCATTAGTCAGTTTGTCACCCGACAGTAATAAGGAAACCGCATCAGCAACTGGACGGTAGTTTTCTTGCTCAGCAATAAAGTCTTGGTAATCATGGAAACGGCTAGGGTCAAGTAAACGCAGGCGAGCGAAGTGGCTTTCTTGGCCTAGCTGTTCTGGTGTTGCCGTTAATAGCAAAATAGACGGGATATTTTCGGCTAATGTTTCAATCACTTGATATTCGCGGCTCGGGGCAGTCTCGCTCCACTGTAAGTGGTGAGCTTCATCGACAACCATCATGTCCCAGCCAGCTTCAACTAATTGGTCAAAACGCTGCTTATTGCGGCGGACGAAATCCAGTGAACACAGAACGAGTTGCTCTGTTTCAAATGGGTTATCGCTATCATGTTGCGCTTCACTGTAACGGCTATCATCAAACAGAGAAAAGCGCAGGTTAAAGCGGCGCAGCATCTCAACGAGCCATTGGTGCTGTAAGCTATCAGGAACAATAACTAAGATACGTTCAGCACGGCCTGCCATCAATTGCTGGTGGATAATCATCCCTGCTTCAATGGTTTTACCTAAGCCCACTTCGTCAGCGAGTAATACGCGCGGGTGGTGGCGTTTTCCCACTTCATTGGCAATATGTAATTGGTGTGGGATCAAACTTGCACGAATGCCG
Organism: Providencia sp. PROV205; assembly: GCF_028479505.1. Taxonomy (NCBI): domain Bacteria; kingdom Pseudomonadati; phylum Pseudomonadota; class Gammaproteobacteria; order Enterobacterales; family Morganellaceae; genus Providencia; species Providencia sp. PROV205. The sequence continues at coordinate 3,368 of NZ_JAMPNU010000003.1, forward strand.
CGTAGCCCTGTCGCTTGGTGTTTGACTTGCTCGCTTTGGAACTTGCGTGCACGAAAGCGCAAAGCAAAACGATCCATACGGTCAATTTGCCCAGCAAATAAACGGTCTTGCGGCTTATTGAATGTGAGCTTGCTGTCAAGGAACACTTCTCTAAGGCTCACACCGGTTTCTTGCGTATCTAAGCGTGTGCCGATGTAAGTCAATAATCCTTTATCTTCTTCAATGCTTTCAACTTGAAGTTGCCAGCCTTCGTGGCTGGTAATGGTATCACCTTCATTAAACATCACTCGGGTAATAGGGGCATCACTGCTAGAGTACAGGCGGTTTTCGCCACTAGCAGGGAAAAGCAGCGTTACCATACGGGCATCAATTGCCACGATGGCACCTAATCCAAGTTCGCTTTCTGTATCGCTGATCCAGCGTTGACCAAGAGTAAATGGCATAGATTTAACTTAATTCCATAAAATTGAGAGTTTATTTTTTAGATTTTTTAAGACAATTTTTATCAGTGTCTTCGCCCAGTGTTGGTGTAACTCATTAGCTAGTTACACAAGGAAGAGTTCGAATTATTTTAAAAACAGTCGTTACCTGATGATTAATTATACACATTTAATCATTCAAATTGCAGCAAAGTAAGCATCAAAGCGTTTGCTGGGCTTGTGGCCAAGACAATAAGCAATGTCTATTTGAATTATAACGGGTATTGTTGATTATCACGCATAATTTGTGTAGCCAGACGTGCGAGATACCAAAGGGGCGATATATTAATTCAACCGAGGGCTATCGTCACCTGTTAAAAAAGCATCAAAGGTGGAATAAATTTTAAAACAAAAGGGTGATTTGCCCAGTTAGCAGGGTATCAAAGTCATCTTGTAAGAAAGGTAAGATGGCATCGGCTATTGGCTTGATTTGCTTAGCGATATAATGTTCGTAATCCGGTTTTGCTGTGATGATTTCCAGCGGTTCAGGCCCCGCTTGAGTGATAATATAGTTTATCCAACCGCCATTTTGGTACTGCAAAGGCCGCTGTAATTTTAAATTATAATCATCAGCGGCACGAGCGGCTCGAACGTGGGGAGGAACATTTTTTTGGTAATCAGTCAATTTTCGGCGCAGACGTTTACGGTAAACTAAACGGTCATCATATTGGCCTGAACGAATATTTTGTACATATTCACGAATATATTCACGGTAAGGTTGGCGATAAAAAATACGGGTATAGAGCTCTTTTTGGAATATTTGTGCTAAAGGTGTCCAGTCTGAGCGAATGGTCTCCAATCCTCTAAATACCATGGTGTCTTTACTCAGCCCAGCATAGCGCTTTTTACTCCCCATTTCGGCACCACGTACCGTTGGCATCAAAAATCGGCGGTAATGGGTTTCATATTCGAGCTCTAAAACACCCTCTAATTGCCACTCTTCTGCTAAATGTTTTTTCCACCAGCTATTCACGTAATCACGTAAAGAAAAACCAATTTTTTGCGCTTGTTCTTCATTGTGCGCATCACGTAACCACACAAACGTGGAGTCGGTGTCCCCATAAATAACCTGATAACCCTGTGACTCAATCAAACGTTTGGTTGTACGCATGATTTCATGGCCACGCATGGTGATTGACGCTGTTAGCCTTGGGTCAAAAAAACGACAACCTTCAGCCCCAAGTACCCCAGCAAATGCGTTCATAATAATTTTCAACGCTTGGGATAGCGGTGCATTATGTTCTTTTTTGGCTTTATCCCGTTCTTGCCAGATATGGCTGACAATATCGGGTAAACAGTGGGTTGTACGAGAAAACCAAGCCTGGCGAAAACCGGGAACAGAATATTCAAGGTCTGGATGCGCTAATCCTTCAATCATACCTGCAGGGTCGATGAGAAAAGTTCTAATAATTGAAGGATATAGGCTTTTGTAATCCAAAACTAATACGGAGTCATATAGCCCGGGTTGGGAGTCCATGACAAAGCCCCCGGGGTTCAGTTGCATTTTATGTTCCGTAAAGTTGGGAGCGACAAATCCAAGGCGGTGTAAACGGGGAATATAAAGGTGTGAGAATGCCGCGACAGACCCGCCCATTTTATCGACAGCAAGGCCGGTTACTGTTGAACGTTCCTGCAAGAACGCCATTAAATCCGTTTTTTCAAAGATCCGATGAACTAAAATACAGTCTTGAATATTGTAATGTGCCAAAGCGGGTTTATCGTGAGCAAAGCGGCGGTTGATCTCATCCATTCGGTCATAAGGGGTATCAATCGCTTTACCTTCACCAAGTAGCGCTTGGGCGACAGACTCTAAACTAAATGAGGAAAAACTCCATGTCGCGGCTTTTAATGCATCGATACCATCAATAATTAACCGGCCTTCAGCGGCAGCAAAAAATACCCCTTGTTTAAAGCCATGCTCTCGCCATTCCAGTTTTTTGCTTTGTCGGCCAAATAATAAGGGGATGCCATAACGCTCTGCATGCTTTTGTAATACTTGTAGGTCGAATTGGATTAGGTTCCAACCGATGATGGCATCAGGGTCGTATTGGTGAAGCCATTCATTGAGTTTATGAAGTAATTGCGGGCGGCTATTCACATAGATTAAGCGATGTTCAGTGCTCAATGCCGGCCCTTGTTCTGGCCCTAACATAAATACCACGTTGTCACCGCAGCCAGACAACCCTATCGAATAGAGTTCACCATGTTGACTGGTTTCGATATCAAGGGAAACGGCTTTGACTAAAGGGCGGTAGCCTTCGCAAGGCTTTAGCTGAAACTCCCCTTGCTGATTTCGAGAAAACCAGACAGAGGCCGCGATAAAGCGTTCCATTAAATAGCGTTCACTTGGGCGAATATCGGTTTCTAATAATTCGACTCCCAATTCGTTGCAACTTTTTTCAATATTTTGCAATTGTCGATATTGGTGGCAATAAATTGCATAGACTTTTTCGCGTTTAAAATCAATTAATTCAAGGAGCCGATAGGTAATGCTGGGTTGTTCATCTAATAGATGTTTTACTTGAGGGAATTGAGATTCAGCTAAAAAACCAATCGCTTTTTGATAGGGAACAGTGACCTTTTGAGGTTGGTTATCAGTGAGTAGCCAATAAGAGACCTCAACACCGTGGCGGGTGTCTTTCCAGTGGCGGCTAAGAATAAAGCCTCTTTCTGCTGGAGCGATAAGTTGGGTCATTAGGCTACTCGCATAAAACTCGTATAAAAATAGTTACGATAAATATACGCGAATGGTGTGAATTTATACAGTGTTAATTATTGGCAGCGGTGGTGATACTCAGTAACGCAGATGCCTCACTTTGCCCCTGTAATAGTAATTGAGTATCGCCATCGTAGGCGATTTTCCCCTCTGCAATAACCAGTGTCCGTGGGGCAATTTGCAGGGCATCATCGACATTATGGGAAACCATTAATAACGTGATTGATTTTTCCGCACAAATTTCCTTAAGTAATAACAGCATTTCTCGGCGTAATGCAGGGTCGAGAGCAGAAAAAGGCTCATCAAGCAGTAAAATTGGTTGATTGCGGATCATGCAGCGTGCCAATGCCGCGCGTTGGCGTTGTCCCCCCGACAATTGAGCCGGTAACCTATCTAAACACTCACTCAGGCTGACTCGGCTCGCCATTTGTTCAACTAGCTGAATTTGCGTTCTATTAAGGCGCAAATTGGGTTGCAGACCCAGACCAATATTTTGCCGGATAGTCAGGTGTGAAAATAAATTATTTTCTTGAAATAGCATGGAAACAGGGCGCTTAGCAGGTGGCGTGAAGGTATGGTCTTCGCCATTGAGCACAATCTTACCGCTATTGGGAAATTGAAAACCGCTAATTAAACTTAATAACGTACTTTTCCCTGCACCACTTGGCCCCATGACTGCCACAGACTCACCGGACTGAACAGAAAAATCAAATGACATTGTCAGGTTGTCATATTGGTAATCTAACTGAGTCAATTTAATCATGATGTTTTCCTGAAATACGTTCAATCAAGCTGAATAAGCAAAAGCAAAGTAATAACAATAGCATGGCCGTAACAGCCCCATCGTTCGACCGATAAGCCCCTATTTGCTGATAAAGATAATAAGGGAGTGTGCGGAAGTTATCATTGCCAAATAACGCGACGACACCAAAATCACCAATTGAGATAACACAGGCAAATGCGAGCGCTTGGGCGATTGGTTTACGCAGTGCTTTAAGTTCAATAATTCGAAAGCGATTAAACCCTGAAATATCGAGTGATTGGCACAATGGGTTATAGCGTTCAGCGCTGTCTCGCATGGGATTTTCTAATACTTTTAACGCATAGGGGATAGCTAACAAAGCGTTTGTCATGATGACTAATGGGTAAGGGGATTCAGGTAAGCCTATCGTTTCATTAAAAAAGATAAAAAAACCTGTCGCTAGCACAATACCGGGCATGGCTAAAATAATTAACCCGCTAAGTTCTATGGCTTGCCCTAGACGAGCAGCTTGGCGTAAGCGCAATTCACGACTGCTCCATAACAACATTAAGGTGAGTGCCACACAGACGGTGCCCGCACATAGTGCAATAAACACCGAGGTTGCAGTGGCTTGCCATAAGGCTGATTGCTGCAGTACCGCCCAGAGTTGCCCATTTAAGCCATCAAAAATAACAGCGAACAGCGGGGGCAGTAGTAATAACATGGCAGCGATAATGAGCAGCAGGTCACGAATACGACGAAATGCGTTATCAGCGGGGTCAACCCATTGCGCTTGTTGGCTAAACCCCACTGAAAATACACTATTTACTCTGTGGCAGATAAACATTAAACCGACACAGAAAAACAGCTGGATGAGCGCCAAAAGGGTGGCTCGTCCTAAATCAAAATCATAATTAAGTGCTTGGTAAATAGCCAATTCGATGGTAGTTGCTGCCGGGCCGCCTCCCAGAGCGAGAACCGTCGCAAAGCTGGCAAAGCACAGCATGAAAATTAATGCGGCAGTGGGTAATATTTGTCGCCGTAAATAGGGCCATTCTAAAATAGTGAATTGCTGCCACTCATTAAACCTCAATTGTGCTGCAATCTGCCGTTGCTCAATAGCGATATTCTCTAAAGATTGCAATAGCATACGTGTTGCCAGTGGCATGTTAAAAAATACATGCGCTAACAAAATGCCTTTTAGGCCATAAGGTGAAAAGGTGTAATCAAGCCCCAGTAATTGACAAAGTTTAGCTAGCCAACCCGTCTGCCCGTAAACCGATAAAATACCAAATACGGCAACTAACACCGGAAGAACCAATGTCATTGCACATAGGCGTAAAAATAGAGTTCGCCCAAAAAAACGACGGCGATGCAGTGCTCTTGCGAGAAAAATAGCAGGGATCACAGAAAAAATAGCAGATAAAAAAGCCTGCCAGAAAGTAAAACCAATTACATGCCACAAATAGCTATCGCTGATAATGTCAGCCACTGAAATTTCAGGTGCAAAAAACCACAGCGCACCAAAACTAATGAGTGCAACCGTAATCAGTAAACCGGAGGCCAACGCCCCCGGTAGTAAAGACAAATTAATCAGCGACTGACGGCGGCTTGCCATAAACGAGTCCAGTTTTGGCGTTCTTTTGCAACTTCTTGAGAACTAAATTGTAAGGCTTTTTCAGGTAGAGGTAACTGGTTGTATACCTCAGGTAAGGGAATATCAATGACCGGATACATCCAGTTAGTCGTTGGCAAGGTGTTTTGGAAATCAGGTGTTAAGACAAACTGTAGGAATTGCTTGGCGAGCTCCGGTTGTGGGCTATTTTTCAGCCTTGCAGCCACTTCAACTTGCATATAGTGACCCTCATTAAATAATGCCGCTGCATAGTTATCTTTTTGGTCATTAAGCATTTGGTAGCCCGGTGATGAGGTGTAACTGAGTACAAAATCACCTTCTCCTTTTAAGAACAGGCCATAAGCTTCACTCCAACCTTTAGTGACGGTAAGTGTTTTGCCTGCCATTTTTTGCCATGCATCCGCAGACTTGTCGCCATACAGTTTTTCAATCCATAGCATTAAGCCAAGCCCCGGAGTGCTGGTGCGAGGATCTTGGTAAATAATTTTCCAATTATTATCACTATTTAATAATGCATCCATACTTGCTGGGGGATGTTTAATTTTATTAGTGTCATATATAAATGCAAAGTAACCATAGTCATAAGGAATGAAGGTTGAGCTATCCCACGAAATAGGCAGTTTCAATGCAGTGGTATCAATGTCAGCGGGGGCAAACAGGCCTGTTTTTTCAGCAGAATCTAATAAATTATTATCTAACCCTAAAATCACATCTGCTTTGCTTTTTTTCCCTTCCATTCTGAGTCTGTTTAGCAGCGCTACGCCATCTCCCAGCGCCACTATTTTTAACTCGCAATCGCACTGCGCTTCGAAATTCTTTTTAATTTGAGGGCCGGGGCCCCACTCTGCTGCAAAGGAATCATAGGTATAAACAGTAAGCGTTGGTTTATCAGCCCATGCTAATTGACTTAAACTGAGTGCACTAAAGGTAAAAATCGATGCTATAATTTTGTTTTTAAACATGCTTTTTCCTGCGCTAAAAGATAGTGACACAGGATTTGAGGAGAAACCGGTGCAGATATGCAGACGGCGGCTCAAATCCCTACGCCGGTATTAACCGGATCAGGTTCTACGGGTTAGTTCTCAGCCTAAATAAATTCGGCACCCCGTTGAGATGTTCACTATTGTAGTGACTTCAGACATATCTGCAAACTGTATTGATATAGGTTTACCAGTTTAGGTATGTGTGAAACAATTAGGCATCTTTCAAATTTGGTTATTGAGGTAGTCTGTGATTGATGATGATGGCTACCGCCCGAATGTAGGAATTGTAATTTGTAATCGGCAAGGGCAAGTTTTATGGGCCCGCCGCTATGGTCAGCACTCATGGCAGTTTCCTCAAGGAGGCATCAATCCCGGGGAATCGCCGGAACAGGCGATGTATCGTGAGCTATACGAAGAAGTCGGGCTACAGCGTAAGGATGTCAGGTTATTGGCATCTACCCGTAATTGGTTACGTTACAAATTACCCAAGCGTTTGGTGCGTTGGGATACAAAACCTGTTTGTATTGGGCAGAAACAGCGTTGGTTTTTACTTCAACTTCAATGCAATGATGCCGATATAAACGTGCAGCGCAGTAAATCGCCAGAATTTGATGGCTGGCGATGGGTCAGTTATTGGTATCCTGTTAGGCAGGTGGTTTCTTTTAAACGTGAAGTTTATCGGCGTGTTATGAAGGAATTTGCCCCTGTTGTTATGCCTCTGCAGGAACAAAAATTACCACAACGACCCACTTTTAATAACCGTAGGCGTGGAGCAAAGTAGCCTATGTTGATGCGTTTACGTGAAATTGTCGAAAAAGTTGCAATGGCGACAAGTTTGACTGATGCGCTAGAAGTGTTGGTGAATGAGACTTGCAAAGCAATGCGAACAGACGTTTGTTCCATTTATTTAGCTGATCACCCTCGCCAATGCTATTACTTAATGGCAACCCGCGGGTTAAAAAAACCTAGCGGGATTGCTATTCGCCTAGGGTTTGATGAAGGTGTCGTGGGTGCCGTCGGGCGCCAATCTGAGATGCTCAATCTAGCCGATATTCGTGAACATCCTCAATATAAATTCCTGCCTCAGCTTAAAGAAGAACAGTTAAGAGCTTTCTTAGGTGTCCCTGTGGTCTATCGCCGCCAATTATTAGGCGTGCTGGTGGTACAGCAGCGGGAAAAACGACTGTTTAATGAAACCGAAGAATCTTTCATGGTCACGTTGTCGATGCAACTCGCTGTGATCTTGTCACAAGCTCAGGCAAAAGGTATTTTTGGGCAATATCGACAAAATAGAATTAAAGCTATCCCTGTATCTCAGGGAATTTCAATGGCTTATGGGTGGCAAGATAGCTCCCAACCCTCTTTAGATAGTATTTTCCAAGCCAGTGCCATTGATATCGACAAAGAAAAGCAACGCCTTGTCACTGCCCTCGAAAGTGCTACTGCGGAATGTCGTCGTATTAGTAAACGTTTTATGGCTAGCTCTGCAAAAGAAAGTGCAGCAATATTTGATCTCTATAATCATCTACTTAGCGACCCTCAGCTAAAAAAACACCTATTTGCTGCCATTAATGACAACGCAACCGCTGAATGGGCGGTTAAAACGGTCATTGAAAATTATGTAGAGCAGTTTTCTCGCCTGCGTGACCTCTATTTAAGAGAAAGAGGGGCTGACTTAAAAGCCTTGGGGCAACGTTTATTATTTCATCTTGATGATTCACTGACCGCAAATGAACAGTGGCCAGAGCGTTTTATTTTAGTTGCTGATGAATTAAGCGCTAGCGTATTGGCTGAGTTACCTATTGAGCAACTTGCTGGTGTGGTCGTGCGTGATGGAGCAACACATTCTCATTCTGCGATTTTAATCAGAGCCATGGGGATCCCTGCAATTATGGGGGCAGATATTGAGCCTTCGCTGTTACATAATCGCCATTTAATATTGGACGGCTATCGTGGTGAGCTCTTTATTGAACCTGAGAACTTAATTGTTCAGGAATACCAGCAAATTATTGAAGAAGAAAATGTCATTAGTCGCTTAGCAGAAGGGACTCTTGGGCAAGATGCAACACTTAAAGGTGGCGAACACGTTCATATTTACCTTAATGCGGGTTTAAGTCCGCGTTACGAGCAACAAATTAACACAGGGGTTGACGGTGTTGGCTTGTATCGTACTGAACTGCCTTTTATGCTGCACAATGGTTTTCCCTCGGAAGATGAGCAGAAACAGCTCTATAAGGAAGTTTTACAGCTTTTCCCAACCAAACCGGTTGTGTTAAGAACCCTTGATATAGGAGCTGATAAACAGCTGCCATACATGCCAATTAGCGAAGAAAACCCAAGCTTAGGCTGGCGGGGTATTCGTATTATGTTAGACCAGCCCGAGATTTTTTTGATTCAACTAAGGGCGATGTTACGGGCGAATATGTTTTCAGGTAATTTACGTATTTTATTACCGATGGTGACCAGTGTTAATGAGATAGACGAAGCCATTTTGTTGGTTAAAAGAGCAAGAGACGAAGTGAGTATTTTATTAAAAATGCCCGTTGAGATGCCCCAAATTGGTATTATGCTTGAAGTTCCTTCTTTGCTATTTTTATTACCAGAGATAAAAAAACGCGTTGATTTTATCTCTATTGGGACTAATGACTTTACACAATATTTACTTGCTGTTGACCGTAATAACACCCATGTAGCGGCACTATATGATAATCTTCACCCCTCAGTTGTGCGCTTTTTAGCAAAAGTAAGTGAAGAGTGCCAACGCCTTCAGCTCCCTGTCAGTGTTTGTGGGGAAATGGCAGGGCAGCCACTTAGCGCAATGGTATTAATTGCTCTAGGATATCGCTCCTTAAGTATGAGTGGGCGTAGTGTTCCTCGCATGAAATATTTAATCCGCCAGCTTGATCCAGTCTTGATGTCGCACTTAGTACCGAAATTATTGGCTGCGGAAACGAGTGATAGTGTCAGGCTAGAGGCGAGTGAATTTATGGAGCAACACCATTTAGGCGGTTTTGTACGTGGTGGGATTTAACTTACAACAAGATGTAATTAGTTAAGATGTAAGTAGTTAATTTGGTTTAGTTCGAAAAATATCAAGTATAAATGACTATACTTTTTGTTGTATGCTTCAGGGGACTTCACACATTGAAGTCTGTTGAATACGTAATAGTCGACGAGTAGTTGGCTTAATGATTAAAAAGTGGGGAACAATGAGTAACAACTACTTAGCATTTCCAGAAATAGATCCTGTTATGTTCTCGATTGGGCCAGTATCGTTACACTGGTATGGCTTTATGTACCTTGTTGGCTTTGTTTTTGCCCTTTGGCTAGCAGGACGTCGCGCTGCAAAACCCAATAGTGGCTGGACAAAAAATGAAGTAGAAAACTTGCTGTACGTTGGCTTTGTTGGCGTATTTGTCGGTGGCCGGTTAGGTTACGTTTTCTTTTATAATCTCCCTGTTTTTCTTGACGATCCTTTATATCTATTTAAGGTTTGGGATGGTGGTATGTCCTTCCATGGTGGCCTAATCGGTGTGATATGTGCCATGATGTGGTTTGCTCACCGTACTCGTCGTCGTTTCTTGCAAGTATCTGACTTTGTTGCACCATTAATTCCATTTGGCCTAGGTATGGGTCGTATTGGTAACTTTATTAATGGGGAGCTATGGGGACGAGTAACACTCGATACGCCATGGGCATTTTTATTCCCTCATTCACGCAGTGAAGATATTCAACTTGCAGCCCAGGACCCTTCACTATTACCCATATTAGAGCAATACGGTGTGCTACCAAGACACCCATCACAGCTTTATGAAATGTTCTTAGAGGGGATTGTTCTGTTCCTTATCTTGAACTTATTTGTGCGTAAACCTCGCCCAATGGGGAGTGTTTCCGGGCTATTCTTGATTGGCTATGGTGCATTTAGGATTATTGTTGAATTCTTTAGGCAGCCAGACGCACAGCTTGGTTTATTTGGTGGTATTAGTATGGGGCAAATTCTGTCAATTCCGATGATTATCATTGGAATTCTAATGATTGTTTGGGCTTACAAATATGGCAAAAATGTGCCGGCCCATAAGCCACTAAAAGAGCCTAAAAAGAGTTAATAAGTACAATTAATGGGGCTAACTTAGTCTGCTGAATATAACTATTTTGTAAATAAAGCAATGAAGTACAACAAGACAAAGGTTAGCCACTTAAGTTATTTTTTTAAAAGAGAGTCACTATGAAGCCGTATCTTGATTTATGCCAACGTATTATTGATGAAGGGCAATGGGTTGAAAACAAACGAACAGGAGTTCGTTGTTTAACCGTTATTAACGCTGACCTTGAATATGATGTTGGTAATAATCAATTCCCCTTGATTACGACTCGTAAAAGTTTTTATAAAGCAGCAATAGCAGAGCTTCTTGGCTACCTTCGCGGCTATGATAACGCAGCCCAGTTTCGTGAAATTGGTTGTAATACCTGGAATGCGAATGCAAACGAAAACCAAGCATGGCTGAATAACCCCCACCGTAAAGGTGAAGATGACATGGGGCGCGTCTATGGCGTTCAAGGGCGCTCATGGCAACGTCCAGACGGTACGCACTTAGACCAATTAAAAAAAGTCGTCAATAACTTAAAAAATGGAATTGATGACCGTGCTGAAATCATCACTTTTTATAACCCGGGTGAATTTGAAATGGGCTGTTTGCGTCCCTGCATGCATACTCATACTTTTTCACTATTAGGTGATACGCTACATTTAACATCTTATCAGCGTAGTTGTGATGTTCCGCTTGGCCTAAATTTCAACCAAGTACAATGCTTTGTTCTACTTGCTCTAATGGCTCGCATTACAGGGCATAAAGCCGGTAAGGCTTATCATAAAATTGTGAATGCGCACATTTATGAAAACCAACTGCCTTTGATGCGTGATGTTCAGCTGAAACGTGAGCCTTTTGCTTCCCCTTCATTGGTTATTAACCCCGAAATTAAGTCATTAGAAGACCTCGAAACATGGGTGACTTCAGATGATTTTACCCTCGAAGGGTACCAGTGCCATGAAGCTATCAAATATCCATTTACTGTTTGATTAGCGAATATATTTTTTACTAAGATGGCTTTATCTAAAAGCCATCTTAGTCTTGTTTTTTTACATCTCACTATTTCCCACTTTATTGATTCCATCACTCTTTATTGATTCCATCGCCTTGATGAACTTCATCTTGTCTCATAAGTAATTTACTTTCTTGTATTTACTTTGAATTAACTATTTTTTTGCGAAGCGCTTCGCAGACCGAGTTGTATTTATATGAATCTCTTTATTTTGTTGCGAAACGTTATGCAGTTTGCAATGACAATCCTCGCTATACCGGTTTTTTTTGGCAATCTCTGTCTTGCGTATGAAAAAGTGAGGTCACAACAAGATGAAAGTTGAATCAAATACAACACAGCGTGGTTTCACCTTAATTGAAATTCTGATTGTTCTATTTATCTGTTCTTTGGTCATGTTGTCTGGTTTATATCAATGGCAGCAGCAGGTAGAAAGGCAGCGATTAATCGACGCAGCTAGGCAAGTATCAGAGTTTATTTATAGTCAAATGACGGAAGGTGTCTATTTAAATAGGTACCAAATATTATCGGTTAAAGTTGGGGTAGGTGATTGGCAGCTGATTGTTAAAGATGCAAATAACAAGCAAGAGGTTGGCAAACTGACAGCAGAAAGGCATCGAGGAATAGAGCTCTGGAAAGCGAGCCGGACGTCAATTCAGCTGTATGGGAAGCAGGGGACTATTCGTGCTTTCAGTATAGGGCTAAAAAATCAGCATGAGCAGATCACAATTTATATCTCTTCATTAGGCCGCATTAGAAGCTGTAGTCATAAAAAAATGACTGGAGTGCCTAAATGCTGAACTCCTTAAATCACGATAAATTTAAAAAACAGCAAGGCTTTACACTGATTGAAATGTTGATGGCAATGGCAATCAGTAGCATTGTCTGTGTATCAGCGATGAGTGTCATCCCTACATTATTTAAACAAACCTACCGAGCTTACATTCAATATCAAATAGACAAAGATATAAGGCAGACATTAATAAACATGGAAAAAGATTTTAGAAGGATTGGTTACTGCGGTAGCTTAGATTGTGGAAAAGAGCCTTTAAAAATTACATCTAAGTTTTTAAGCCGAGGAAATAATTCATGCATTATTTTTGCCTATGACCAAGATTTATCGGGTAAGTGGGAGGACATTAAATCTAAGTCGATAGAGTCTGATTATTTTGGGTATCGGTTAAACAATGAAAAATTAGAGTCTAATCGAAATGTCAGAGATTGCGATGGAACGCGTTGGCAATCGCTATTTGATGAGAAGCTAATCAAAGTTAAAACATTAGCATTTGGTTGGCAGGAAAATACCCAATTACTTGAAATGAAAATAAATCTTAAGACAGATTTATTGCCCAACCAAACGTTTAATTACCAAATAGCAGTCTTGGTTAGAAACTTATGAAGAATATAGCGCAACAACAGGGAAATGCCTCTCTACTTATGGTTATTATTTTTATCACAATAGGCTCATTATTGATTAAATCTGTGCATTTTTTCCAAGAGCGGGCTCGGGATGATCTGCGTAAGGAAATTAAATATTTCGATACTTTTAATAAAGCAGAATCAGCTCTTTCATGGGGGGCGACATTGCAATGGGATAGTAAACAGAGAGGGTTAAAGAATTGGGTTTGCCAGAAAGAGAAAACTCAACAGTGGAAAAGCTGCTTAAAACATTATAAAGGGGCGACTTTTTTGCTGTCGGGACAAAGCCATTATCGTCTAGGAAATGATATTAAAGTTTATCGATGGATGGTATTAGATGCAAATAAGCAACAGCTTTTTCCCCGTAAAAATGGGTGGTTAGATTATTGCCCAGTGGTAAAAAAAGGGTTTTGCTAGTGAAAATAGAACAGCAAGGATTCGCATTAATAGAGGCAATGATTGGCGTGGTTATTTTTGCTATTTCATTGGTAGCTTTGGTAAACTATTCGCAATATATCATATTGAATTTTAATCAATTGTATATGAATTCTTCAGCGGTTAGGGGATTGCATAGTACATTAGAAAAGAGCGCAATGTTAGCAGCATCAATATCTGGGGAGAAAAATTCTGCCATGGACCCAGATTTGCGTTACCCTGAATGGAAAATACAAGCAACTCGTTTACCGCAGGCCGATAATTGTACTGAGTTAGTGGTATCGTTAACAATAAAAAAACAGCCATTTTCATTAAGTCGTTGGTATTGCTCAACAGGAGAGCACTATGTTTCAAGTGTATCATTCTAATCAATTAGATTTATTAAAAGATCTAATGACTCATTTAATGAAAAATGAACCACTTTCTCACCCTTTTGAGCAAGAAATAATTTTAGTACAAAGTCCTGGGATGTCACAGTGGCTGCAAATCGAACTTGCTAAACAGTTTGGTATTGCTGCAAATATTAACTATCCCTTACCGGCAACATTTATTTGGGACATGTTTAGGCGAGTCTTACCGGATATTCCAAAAGAAAGTGCTTATACCAAACAAGCAATGACATGGAAACTCATGACAATACTGCCAACAGTCATTGACGAGGACGAATTTGAACCTTTAAGGCATTATCTTCAAGAGGATGCAGATAAACGTAAACTTCATCAGCTTGCTGGTAGGGTTGCCGATTTATTTGACCAATATTTAGTTTATCGCCCACAATGGGTCGAAGTATGGCAAAGAAATGAACTAGTAGAGGGTCTAAGTGAAAATCAACTGTGGCAAAAACGTTTGTGGCAATGCCTTGTTGATTATTCAAATGAATTAAAACAGCCGCCTTGGCACCGTGCTAATTTATATCAACATTTTATTGGTACATTGTCATCGACTCCTGATTTAGGAAAAATGCTGCCTAAACGTATTTTTATTTGCGGTATTTCATCTCTCCCGCCTGTTTATTTACAAGCTCTCAATGCAATAGCAGAGCATACAGATGTTCACTTAATGTTCACTAACCCCTGTCGTTATTATTGGGGAGACATTCAGAGTGCGTCATTTTTAGCTAGATTACAGCAAAGAAAGCTGCGACATTATCTTGATAAACATGAAATTTCTCGCTTCAAATTTGAAGGACAGGTTCCTGATTTATTTAATGAAAATGGTGAGCAGGACATTGCCAATCCACTGCTTGCATCGTGGGGGAGGCTTGGCAGGGACAATTTATATTTTATTTCTCAAATCGATAGCGCTAATGAAATATCAGCCTATGTTGATACTGAACGAGTCAATTTATTAGAGAATGTCCAGCAAGATATTTTAGATCTTGAAAACCACGCTCAATTAGGGACAACAATAGAAAATTATGAAACGAGTCTTGGTAAACGACCGATCAGTGAGCTAGATGATTCGATAACATTCCATTTGTGTCATAGCGCACAGAGAGAAGTTGAAATATTACAAGATCATTTGCTTTCTCTGTTTGAGGAGGACCCATCGCTAACACCGCGTGATGTGATAGTCATGGTTGCAGATATTGACAGCTATGCACCGTATATTCAGGCTGTTTTCGGTAATACTACATCAACTCGATATATCCCCTTTTCAATTTCAGATAGGAAAGCACTACAAGCTCATCCCATTTTACAAGCATTTATTATGCTACTTGACTTACCTCAGAGCCGTTTTTCAACGGAGCAAGTTCTCAGCCTACTTGAAGTTTCTGCATTTTCTCAACGTTTTGGTATTGATGAAAGTGAATTAGGCTTATTACGCCGCTGGGTTAATGAATCAGGGATCCGTTGGGGGCTTGATGACGATAATGTACGTTCTTTCGCTTTACCAGTGATAGGGCAAAATACATGGGAATTCGGTTTAAGTAGGATGTTGCTTGGCTATGCAATGGATAGCAGAAATGGACCGTGGAGTGGTATTTTACCTTATGATGAATGTAGTGGTTTAGCGGCTCAACTAGCTGGGAAATTAGCATTATTAATCAACACACTTAGAGAATGGCGTTCTTTACTAGCACAAGAACGTCCACTTGAAGAGTGGAAAGAGCTTTGCCAACAACTACTTAATAGCTGTTTTATGGTTGATGGAGAAACTGAACTCGTTCTCGCACTATTGACGGAACAGTGGCATCAAATCGTTGATAATGCGATAACTTCAGGATATGAAGAACAAGTGCCATTGCGTTTAATTCGTGATGAGCTTTCAGTTCGTTTTGATGATGAAAAGATTAGTCAACGTTTCTTGGCGGGGGCTGTTAATTTTTGTACGTTGATGCCAATGCGTTCAGTGCCATTTAAGGTTGTGTGTTTATTGGGAATGAATGATGGGGCTTACCCGCGAAATATACCACCTTTAGGGTTTGATTTGATGGCTGAAAAGCCTGTTCGCGGAGATAGAAAACGCCGGGACGACGATAGATATCTATTCTTAGAAGCATTGAATTCAGCATCTAAACAACTGTATGTTAGCTATATTGGGCTTTCTATTCGTGATAATCAGCCTTGTAATCCATCGGTATTAGTGACTGAATTAATTGACTATATTTGCCAAAGTTTTTGTTTAATTGGCGATGAAACCTTGAACATAGATGAAAGTGCGAAACGATTAAGGGGACATCTGGTCATTCAACATAATAGAGTCCCATTCGCAAAAGAAAATTTCTTACCAGAAACGCCTTATCAGAGCTTCGCGAGTGAGTGGTTACCTGCCGCAAAAACAACAAATAAAGTTGATGAGCCATTTTGTTCAGTACTTGAAATACGAGAACCCATTACTGAAATTTCGTTAGAACAATTATTACGTTTTTATCGTCATCCGATTAGGGCATTTTTTCAACAGCGTTTGAAAGTGCATTTCTCTATTGAAGAAACTGAACTGCCAGAAGAAGAACCGTTTAACTTAGGTCGGTTACAACGATATAAAATTAATGATCAAATTTTAGATTTACTTGTCAAAGATAAAAGTATTGAGCCTTTTTATTCCGCTTTAAAGGCATCGGGCCAGCTGCCAGCCAGACAATTTGGTCAACTTTTCTGGGAACAGCAGTTGAATGAGATATCGCCATTAGCTGAAAAAGTTAAAGAATATGATATGCAGCTATTTGATTATCCATTTGATTTTCAGTTAAATGGGGTCAAAATTACAGGCGTACTGAAAAATGCTCATGAAACAGGAATAGTACGCTATCGTCCGGCTTACTTAACGGCTAACGATGGGGTGCAGCTATGGGTGGAGCATTTGCTATTTAACTCGCAAATAGGTGAAGGGGAAAGCCTTGCACTAGGAAGAGATAATAGTATTTGGCAGTTTTCCGCTATTAGCCAAGAAGATGCATTGGCTTATCTACAAGATTTAGTTGTAGGCTATTGCGAAGGGTTTAATTCCCCACTAATTCTTCTTTCTCAAAGTGGTTGGAGTTGGGTTAAGGCTTGTTTTGATAAAAAGACAAAAGAGTACGATTTTTCGAGTGAAGAAATTCAACAAAAAGCATTATCTGCTTTGCTCCAAAGCTTACAAGGAAGTCAGATGCAAAAAGGCGAGATGGAAGACGATTATGTGTCAAGAGTTTGCAGAAGCATTGATGATGCAATGATTAAATCTTTGTTATCAAACACTCAACGGTTTTTATTACCGATGACAAAATACTTGAAATGACAGGAGAGCACCAAAGGATGCAATATTTATCCAAAAATATCGCTCATCTATTTTTATTACTGATAATTTTTTTCGGTGGTCAAGCGGTTGCAGCACAACCACTTTGGCAAGTTTTGCCTGAAACAGTAAATAAAAGTGAAAGTGACCCTAGGGAATACAAAGCCATCAAACTCAGTAATGATATGACGGTTTTATTAGTATCAGATACCAAAGCAACAAAATCATTGGCTGCGGTATCGATACCTGTTGGTAGTATTGAAAACCCAAATAGCCAATTAGGGTTGGCTCATTATTTAGAGCATATGGTTTTAATGGGCTCCAAAAAGTACCCAGAGCCAAGTAGTTTCTCTGAATTTTTGCAAAAACACGGTGGTAGCCATAATGCAAGTACCGCTTCTCATCGTACTGCTTATTACTTTGAAGTTGAAAATGGAGCACTAAAAGAAGCGACGGATAGGCTTGCAGATGCATTAGCTGAGCCACTTTTAGACCCGATTAATGCGGACAGAGAACGTAATGCAGTTAATGCAGAACTTACAATGGCACGCTCTCGTGACGGGATGCGTATATGGCAAGTACGTTCTGAAACATTGAACCCATTACACCCGAACTCACGCTTTTCTGGGGGGAATTTAGAGACTCTGAAAGATAAACCTAATAGCAAACTACAAGATGAGCTCGTGGGTTTTTATAAGCAGTATTATTCTGCAAACCTAATGAATGCAGTGCTTTACGGCGACCAATCTATTGAGTCATTAGCGAATATTGCACAGGAATCATTTGGGCGTATACCTAATTTTAATGCCAGTGTTCCGGCTGTTAATACCCCTGCGGTAACGGATAATGAAAAAGGCATTATTATTCATTATGTGCCAGCTCAACCACAAAAAGCCATACAAATTGAATTTAGCATTAAAAATAATATGGCAGATTTTCGCAGTAAAAGTGACAACTATATTAGTTACTTAATTGGTAATAGAAGCCCAGGAACATTGGCGGATTGGTTAATATCGCAAGGGCTTGCTGAAGGTATCAGCGCCTCTGCCACTCCAAATTTAGATAGAAACTACGGCTCATTCTCTATTTATGTCACGCTGACAGATAAAGGGTTACAGGAAAGAGACGAAATTATCGCGGCTATCTTTTCTTATATTGAGTTAATTAAGAATGATGGAGTTAATAAAAGCTACTTTGATGAAATAGCAAAAGTTCTTAATTTATCATTTCGTTATGGTTCAATTGTCAGGGACATGAACTACATTGAATGGTTATCAGACCAAATGATTGATGTTCCAGTTAATCATGTTCTTGACTCAGATTACATTGCTGATAAGTATGATCCTGAAGCGATTAAACAGCGTTTATCAGAGCTCACTGCGCAAGAGGCGAGAATTTGGTTTATTAGTCCAAATGAACCGAATAACAAAAAAGCCTACTTTGTTGATGCACCGTATCAAGTTAATAAAATCACAGCAAAACAATTTAAAACCTGGGCAAGTTTAGAATCTAAAATGAATTTTAAATTGCCTGCTTTAAACCCATATATTGCTGATAATTTATCACTAATTAAAACTGATAAGGCTTATAAACACCCCGAGTTCATCTATCAAGATGGCAATACACGTGTGTTATATATGCCAAGTCAATATTTTGCAGATGAGCCAAAGGCGAGTATCACCTTATCATTACGTTCTAACCAAGGTGACAAAGACGCTAAGCAACAAGTCACAGGCTCTTTATTACAATATATCGCTTCATTGAAAATGGATGAACTGCAATATCAGGCATCTGTAGCTGGCATGTCTGTCTCTGTTTCTCAGGGGATCGGTCTGCAATTAAATGCCAGTGGTTACACCCAACATTTACCTGAACTCTTTTTATCCATGACAAAGCTATACCTGAATTTTGAGCCAACGGAACAAGAGTTAGCTCAAGCGAAGTCTTGGTATAAAGAGCAAATTGAAGTTGCTAATAATGCGAAAGCTTATGAGCTGGCCATGCAACCGCTTCAGCGTATTAATAGTGTGCCTTATTTTGAGCAAGAACAGCGTTTAGCCGAGCTAGATAAAATTTCATTGCAGGACCTCACCAACTACCGTGAAATGTTAGTTAAAAGTGCCGCATTACAAGCGCTTGTCTTTGGTAATATGACTGAATCACAAGGTATTGAAACCATTAAAGATGCACAGCAATTATTAAAGAGCGAAGGTACCAATTGGTGGCGTGGTGACATTGTCGTTATTGATAAAAATTACCTAGCAGATTTCCATAAACAGGGGAATAGCTCAGATAATGCACTTGCTGAAATCTTTATCCCAGACGGTTATAGCCGCATTGATGGTGCAGTATTATCAGGTATTCTTTCTAAAGTGATTCAGCCTTGGTTTTATGACCAATTAAGGACCAATGAGCAACTTGGTTACGCAGTATTTGCTTTTAAAGCAGGGCTGGGGGATCAGTGGGGAATGGGCTTTTTAATTCAAAGTAATGCGAAAACACCGAGTTACTTAAATACTCGTTACCAACAGTTTTATCTTCAAGCATTAGAGAAACTGAAAAAACTGCCGATAGATGAGTTTAATCAATATAAACAATCTATTATCACAGAGATGAACCAACCACCTCAAACATTCTATGAGGAAGTAGGCCGTTACTCATCTGATTTTTCTAGAAATATTTTTAGTTTTGATACACGTGAAAAAGTTATTGCAACTTTAGGGACCGCAACGAAAGAACAAGTCATCGAGTATTATGAAAATGCGGTTATAAAGCACAAAGGATTAGCAGTTAGCTCCCAAGTTATAGGCCAAGGAGTTGATACTAAAGTGGGGTATGCTCATCTGAAAGATTGGGTGCTTTACTCGACAGCTTCTCAGTTGCAAAAGATTTTACCAATAAAGGAAGATGCTGAGTGAATAAAGTGCAGGTAGAGTCCCAATTACTGAATGTTTTTTCATTGCCTCTGTGTGGACAGCGGTTAATTGAAGCATCTGCAGGAACGGGTAAAACATACACAATTGGTATACTTTATCTGCGGCTTTTACTAGGTCTGGGAGGCGTTAATGCGTTTCCTAGGCCGTTAAGTGTTGAAGAGATTTTAGTTGTGACATTTACTGAGGCTGCGACGAATGAGTTACGGGGACGTATTCGTCAACGTATTCATGACATGCGCTTAGTTTGCTTAAGAAATGGTGTTGGTTTCGAGTCGCAGCCTGAGTACCTTGAATTATTAGCCGAGCTTTCGGGGGAGTCCCAAAGAAAATTCGCTGCGCAATGGTTACAGGCAGCGGAAAGGCAAATGGATGAAGCCGCGATATATACTATCCATGGTTTTTGCCAAAGAATGCTAGTTCATAATGCATTTGAGTCGGGAGTATTGTTCGAACAAACAATGATTCAAGATGAATCTCCGATTCAAAAACAAGCCTGTGCAGACTTTTGGCGCCGTCATTTTTATCCTCTGAATTACTCCATGACAAAAGTTATTCAGTCACTGTGGAATAGTCCCGAAGCATTGCTTTCGGAGATTAAACCTTTCTTACAGGGTGATATTCCTTTAATTATTAACCAACCGAAACAAGTAGAAACTCTAGAAGAACGGCATCAGCGGCTAATCTTGTTAATTGAGTCAGTTAAAACGGCATGGTTAGAAAATTCAGCGGATTTTGAGAAGCTCATCGCTGAGTCAGATGTTGATAAACGAAGTTATAGTACTCGTTTTCTACCCGCATGGTTGATAAAAATTGGCGAATGGGCTCAAGAAGAAACAGAAGATTATCAGCTGCCTAAAGATCTTGAACGCTTCTCACAAACGGTACTACATAAAAAATCAAAAAGTGGCTCAGGGCCAGAGCATGTTGTTTTCCAAAGAATAGATGAGCTACTTTCTCAATCATTAACCCTAAAAGATCTAATTATTCCACTGGCAATTTCAGAGGTGAGGTCAGCGATTAGTTTTGAAAAACATAACCGTGGTGAAATGGGATTTGATGATTTATTGACCCGTTTAGATAGTGCTCTTGCTCAAGAGAGTGGAAAGTTTTTAGCTCAAGCTATCAGCCAACGTTTTCCCGTTGCGATGATAGATGAATTTCAAGACACGGATGCACAGCAGTATCGTATTTTCCAAAGAATTTATCGAGAAGTTAATGACAGTGCATTACTTTTTATTGGCGACCCTAAACAAGCTATTTATGCTTTTCGAGGCGCTGACATTTTCACTTACATTGAAGCAAAAAATGAAGTTAGCGCTCACTATACATTAGAGACTAATTATCGCTCATCACAAAATATGGTTGAAGCTATTAATCATCTATTTAGCCATTGTCAGTCACCTTTTATTTTTGAACAAATTCCTTTTCAACCCGTTAATTTCGCTAAGCAAAATAGCGGTAGAAAACTTATCCATAATGGTGAAGAAGTCAACGCGCTTACATTTTGGAAAATGGAAGAAGAAGGTGTCTCCGTTGCTGAATATGAGCAAGCAACAGCTTCACAATGTGCAGTACAAATCGCACAATACTTGCAAGGTGGCTTGCAAGGTAGTAGCTATTTTGACAATAAAGGAACGCATACTCCTGTCGAAGCTTCGGATATTACTGTGTTGGTGCGCAGTCGGCGCGAAGCCGTATTAATTCGTGATGCTTTAAATCGGTTAAATATCCCTTCGGTGTTTCAATCTAATCGGGAGAGTGTATTTTCAACGTCAGAAGCTAGGGATTTATTGTGGTTACTACAGGCAGTTTTAACACCTGAAAAAGAACGTGTTTTGCGCAGTGCATTGGCGACAGGAATATTGGGTTTAACCGCTAAACAAATTGATGACCTAAACCATGATGAAAGGTCGTGGGAAAAAATTGTAGATGAATTTGCTCGTTATGCCGTGGTGTGGCAAAAACGAGGCGTGCTCCCCATGCTTAGAATGGTCATGGCGCAGAGGCAAATTGCAGAAACATTATTATCAGGCACCGACGGAGAGCGTCGCTTGATGGATGTGATGCATATTGGTGAATTACTGCAAGAAATGTCATTACAACTTGAAGGTGAGCACACACTAATCCGTTGGTTAGCGCAACAAATAGCCCATCCTGATCATCAATCTGACGCACAGCAAATGCGTCTTGAAAGTGATAAACATTTGGTGCAGATCAGTACCATACATAAATCTAAAGGCCTTGAATACAAAATTGTATGGCTGCCTTTTGCTAGCAATTTTTTACCTCAATCTAAAGGCTTATATCACGACAGAACAGATTATGGAGTACGGCTAGACTTAAATGATAGCGAAGAAAATGTCGCTTTAGCTGACGAAGAACGCTTGGCAGAAGACCTACGTTTATTATATGTGGCCCTCACAAGGGCTATTTATCACTGTAGTGTCGGTATTGCACCATTAATTAAAGGTAACAGGAAAAAAAGTGGTGAAACCGATTTACACTTATCTGCACTGGGTTACGTTATCCAAAAAGGGCAAGCTGGTGATTACCAACTCTTAAACGAGATGTTGGCTGAAATTAGCAATGACGTTATTGATGTTGCAGTGATTAATCAACCTAAGTCGGAACGCGTATTATTAGAACAAAATGGTCGTGTAAACTTATCCGCAAGAGCAGTGACTCGTCATTTTAATGACCATTGGCGTGTTACTAGCTATTCGGGGTTAAGTTACGGTTCAAGCCATACCGAAGCAGAAGAATCAGTTTCAGCATTGCAATTTGCGAATTCATTAGCCCCGAATATGGATATTGAGGCTAGTGTTGATGTAGAGCAGCAGGAAGACGAGTCTTTGTTCCTAACTCCTCATCAATTTCCTAAAGGTGCGTCACCAGGAACATTTTTACATAGCTTAATGGAAGAGATTGATTTTAGTGAACCAGTTTCTCAAGAATGGTTGGCTGAAAAACTTGAATCCTCAGGGTTCGACTTACAGTGGGCACCAATGCTGCAAGAATGGCTACACGCAATTGTACATGCACCACTATCAGAAGACGGGTTATGTTTATCTGCTTTACGGCCTCAAGACCAATTAGATGAGATGCAGTTTTATCTGCCTATTGAGTCAATGTTGAGTGCAGGCCAATTAGATAAAATAACACATCAATATGATCCATTATCACAACGTTGTCCTCCACTAAGTTTTGAGAAAGTTCAGGGAATTTTAAAAGGGTTTATTGACCTCACCTTTTACTGGAAAGGTAAATTTTACCTTCTTGATTATAAGTCAAATTATCTAGGGGAAGACGCTAGCTTTTATACCCAAGAAGCGATGGCTGAAGCGATGATAGACCACCGCTATGATTTGCAGTATCAACTATATTCGTTGGCGTTACATCGTTACCTAAAGCAAAGAATGCCTAATTATGATTATGAAACCCATTTTGGGGGTGTCTATTATTTATTTCTAAGGGGGGTAGATGATGTTAACTCCAGTAACGGTATTTTCTTTTATCGCCCTATAGAAGCGTTTATTGAAGCGTTAGATAGCTTATTTAAAAATGTTCAACAAGGGGAACCCGCTTAATGAAATCCCTATTTAATCAGGCTATTGAGCTACGTATCTTTACACCTCTTGATGTGCAATTTGCTTACAGTATTTCTGATGATAAGCACCCGATAGTGCTTATGATTGCCGCACTTCTTAGCGCAGAAACTATGGCTGGGCACGTTTGCTTAGCATTGGCAGATGTTGTACCTGAAAAGTTATTTGCAGGAAGGCATCCTGAATTAGCCGCTGAATTTTGGCAAAAAATGGGAGAGCCGAGCGAACAAGTACTTTATCAAACGCTCAAACAAGCAAATGCAGTGTCGCTATCAACAGAAAACCAGATCTCGCCTTTAATACTTTCAGGGGAATACTTATATTTTCAACGGATGTGGCAATATGAGCAATATGTTGCAAAGTTTTTCTCTAACACATCAATAGAAAAGCAAAATAATGCCCAAATCAAGGAAGTACTAGATAATTTATTTCCTACTACTGATGATATTGATTGGCAAAAAATTGCAGCAGCAGTTGCCGTAACCAGCAAGGTGTCAATCATATCAGGGGGGCCAGGGACGGGAAAAACAACAACGGTTGCACGTATCCTTGCCGCATTAATTAAGCTTGAAACCAAACTTCACCACAAAATTAGAATAGAGCTGGCTGCTCCAACTGGTAAGGCGGCAGCTAGGTTGACGGAATCTCTTGGTGAAGCGATGAAAAAGATGCCTTTAACCGATGAAGAACGCGCTGTTTTGCCTAATCATGCAAAAACATTACACCGTTTATTAGGGGCTCAACCTGAAAGTCAGCAGTTTCGTTATAACCGAGACAACCGTTTATCTCTTGATGTACTCATTGTTGATGAAGCCTCAATGGTAGATTTACCCATGATGAGTAAATTACTTGAGTCACTGCCTGAAAATGCAAAATTAATATTTCTAGGTGATAAAGATCAACTTGCTTCTGTCGAAGCGGGTGCTGTGTTAGGGGATATTTGTCAGTTTGCTGATAACGGTTATAGTGTGGAAAGGGCATCTCAACTTTCGGCGCTAACAGGATATTCAGTTGCAGCTTATGCATCACCAAACGGCCCAATTATTCGTGATAACCTATGTTTATTGCGTAAAAGCTACCGTTTTTCTGCAGACTCAGGGATTGGCCAACTCGCTTTTGCTGTAAATGAAGGGAATGTTTCTCGAGTTCAACAATTACTAAATCAACAACGTCCAGATGTGCATAGTTATATTCAAGAAACAGCGGATGATTACGCGAAAATTTTATTAGATGCCG
Source organism: Providencia sp. PROV205 (assembly GCF_028479505.1). Classification (NCBI taxonomy): domain Bacteria; kingdom Pseudomonadati; phylum Pseudomonadota; class Gammaproteobacteria; order Enterobacterales; family Morganellaceae; genus Providencia; species Providencia sp. PROV205. Next base: position 28,369 of record NZ_JAMPNU010000003.1, read on the forward strand.
CTGAAAATTATAAGGAATATCTACTTGCGGTTAAAGATAAAGAAGATCCTGAGCAAGTTCTGAAAAAATTTAACCAATATCGGTTACTAACGGCTCTGCGGGAAGGGCCTTTTGGCGTTATTGGCCTTAACGATAAATTAGAAAAATTATTTCATAGGCAAGGGATAATAAACCGCCCATATAATTTATTGAATAAACACTATGCAGGCCGACCAATTATGATTAGTCGTAATGATAGCCCATTAGGACTTTTTAATGGGGATATAGGCATCATTTTACCAGATGAAGAAAATGCACTGAGAGCCTATTTCCAATTTCCAGATGGGACTATTCGTGGAGTACAACCTAACCGGCTTCCACAGCATGAAACAGCTTATGCAATGACCGTTCATAAATCACAAGGTTCGGAGTTTGCTCATACCGCATTGGTTTTACCAAATGTATATTCTCCAGTCATGACACGTGAGCTTGTGTATACAGCGATAACTCGAGCTAAAAAAGAGCTATCTCTTTACGGTAGCCCAAAAGTATTACGTCGAGCCGTTGAAACGCCAACTAAGCGACGGAGCGGTTTAGCGACCCAATTAATGTAACTAACTTATTTGTAAGTTACGTGAATAATTCACCCTAAAGTAAAGGTAATGAGATGGATAACCAGCAAGAAATGACGGCAATTACAGTAACATTAAATGCAAGGCTTGAGCCTATTAGGCGTGGTGACTTAGAAGATGCATTTAATGAAGTCATGAAAAGCATGGATAAAAATATCCATGTCACAGGTGGTGGGACATTATTAGGTGATAATGGTGAAGCGCAGGAATGTGATATAGAAATAGCACTTGAAGAGGCGAGTGACGAAAATATCAGTTTAATTATTCAACTTTTTTCTTCAATGTTAGCTCCAAAAGGCTCTCGTTTATTTATTCATGGGGAAGATGTTCGAATCGATTTTGGTTCAGATGAAGGTATGGCTATTTATTTCAACGGGACAGAACTCGCGGATGACGTTTATGAAAACGGGGATATCAGTGAAGTGTTCGATATTCTAGATGATGCTGTGGAAGATATTGGGAGCATTCATGGCGTTTGGGATGGCCCGACAGAAACCGCATTCTATTTTTATGGTACATCTTTCGCTGAGATGAAAGCGGCAATCCAACCACATTTAGATTCCATTCCTTTGTGTGAGAAAGCTAGAGTTATTCAGATAGCTTAACGGCTATTCCGTAGTTTTAAAGCTACGACCCAAACTATGCATCCTTGTATAGTTTGGGGCTAAAGTCAGTGACGAAACAGTAATTATGCTGAAGACTCTAATATTCACTTATCAGCTTGGTTTTTTAGGTCTAAAATCAATATTTTAGAGCGACGCTGGTAGTTATATAAAGCCTGCTTTTTCATTGGTAACATCTCAATCTCCGCGGGGGTAAAACCACGCTCTTGAAACCAATGGATACTACGAGTTGTCAGGACAAATAGTTTATCTAAACCAAATTGTTTTGCTTGTACAGCAACACGGTGCAGTAACTCCTCTCCTCTAGATGAACTTCGGTAATCAGGATGAACAGCGACACAAGCCATTTCACCTAGTTTTTCTTCTGGGTAAGGGTAAAGCGCTGCACAAGCGATGACTAAGTTATCACGTTCAATAATGGTAAATTTATCAATTTCCATTTCTAATTGCTCACGTGAACGTCTAACTAAAATACCTTGTTGCTCTAATGGGCGAATAAGCTCTAATATTCCACCAATATCATTAATGTTTGCACGGCGGATTTGTTCCGCACTTTCCATGACGATTTGGGTGCCAATACCATCACGAGAGAATAACTCTTGAATTAACGAGCCATTTTCTTGGTAGCTCAATAGGTGGCTACGGCGGACGCCTCGGCGGCAAGCTTTTGCGGCTCCGCGTAAAAAGCGCACAGTTCCTGAATAGTAATCACCTTCAGATTCAAGTTCTTGAATGCGGTTTTCTGCTTCATTTGGGAATAATTCAGACAAAATATTGCCTTCTTTGTCTGCTACACCTTGTGAGGAGCAAAAACCGATCAGTTTTTCCGCTTTCATTTTTACTGCTAATTGAGTGGCAATTTCTTCAGAGGTCAGATTAAAACTTTCCCCTGTGACTGAGACGGCAACCGGCCCAATTAGCACAATAGAACCATTATCTAATTGATTATTAATGGCTTCTTCATTAATACGACGGATCCTTCCACTGTGGCAATAATCAATACCATCATCAACGCCCAGAGGTTGGGCAATAACGAAATTGCCACTAACCACATTAATGTGTGCGCCTTGAAGCGGGGTATTACCTAAGCTCATAGATAACCGAGCCGTGATATCTAATTGTAAAGCGCCAGAAGCTTGCTTTACATATTCAAGAGTATTCGCATCGGTGACGCGAGTATGTTTATGATAAACCGCATCATATTTATGCTCTGCTAAAATGTCCTCAATTTGAGGCCTAGCGCCATAAACGACAACAATTCGGATGCCTAAACTATGCAATAATCCTATGTCATTGACAATGCTAGGAAAATTTTCATGCGCAATCGCTTCACCACCAAGCATAATAATAAATGTTTTGCCGCGGTGGGCGTTTATATAAGGAACCGAATGGCGAAACTCATCAACCAACTCGGTGCTGCGCTCTTTCATAACAACCCTCTTAATTGAATTTTTATTCGTTAATAATGTATTTTTATTCTTTTTGTCGGTAAATATCAAGTAAAAGATGGGATAAAAAAAGTAACATTTTTATTTTTTACATTTACATATCTCTAAATTTAACTCGATATACTCTATGAAAACTAAATTGCATAAAATTGACACAGAAAGTCACTCACAAATATTTTCTCTCAGTATGATTAGGTTATACTCATGTCTGTAACTCTATAGATGCTTTGATATATTCTTAATGACAGAGTGCAAATGATTAGTTAGAGTGCGTATTTCAAGGCTAACTATTAGCATTTATCCTAAAATCACTTTATTTCTCAGTTCTAGGTTCGGAATTATTGATGAGTCACCAAGATCACAACCCATCGAAGCGTCGTTTTATTCAAGGCGCAGCAGCAGTTATGTTACTGAGCATTAGCCCATTCGGTTTTTCTGCGAGTAGCAGCGTGGTGGCTGTGCGCATTTGGCCAGCATCGAGCTATACACGAGTTACATTGGAATCTAGTACTCCATTGAAGTACCGTCAGTTTGTGCTTAATAACCCTGAGCGTATTGTGGTCGATCTTGAAGGGGTGCAGTTAAATAATGTATTGAAGGATATGGGAACTCAAATTCAAACACGTGATCCCTACCTTAAACTAGTTAGAGTTGGGCAATTTGATCCGAAAACGGTTCGCTTGGTATTTGAAGTTAAAAATAAAGTCAGTCCTCAATTCTTCTCGATGGCCCCTGTTGCGGAATTTAAGCATCGCTTAGTTCTTGATTTTTATCCAGGTAAAGGCGTTGACACCAATGATGATCCTCTATTGGCATTACTTGAGGATTATAATAAAGGTGATCTTGAGGAGAGCATGCCCGCTCAAGCGAAGAAACCGGGTAAAGCAGGGACGGATCGCCCAATTATTATTATGATCGACCCAGGACATGGTGGCGAAGACCCCGGTGCGATCGGCAAATATAAAACGCGCGAAAAAGATGTGGTTTTACAGATCGCACGTCGGCTAAAAGCACTGATAGATAAAGATCCTAAAATGCGCTCCTATATGACACGCAATGAAGATGTCTTTATTCCATTAAAAGTCCGAGTGGCGAAAGCGCGTAAAATGCAGGCAGATTTATTCGTTTCAATTCATGCGGATGCATTTACTAATCGTTCAGCCCGAGGCTCTTCTGTTTTTGCACTATCGACGAAAGGCGCGACCAGTAATACGGCTCGTTACCTTGCACAAACACAAAACGAAGCGGACTTAGTGGGCGGAGTGAGTAAAAGTGGTGATGTGTATCTTGACCATACGATGTTTGATCTCGTGCAAACTGCGACAATTAATGACAGCTTGAAATTCGGTGACGAAGTACTAAAACGAATGGGAAAAGTTAACAAACTGCATAAAAACAGAGTTGACCAAGCCGGTTTCGCGGTACTTAAAGCACCTGAGATCCCATCGATTCTAGTCGAAACCGCTTTTATTAGTAATTTGGAAGAAGAGAAGAAATTAAAAACAGCAAAATTCCAACAGCAAATGGCAGAATCCATTTTTGAAGGAGTAAAAGCTTATTTCCGTAACGGTGGTGCATTAGCGATCCGCAACTAGTTAATTTAAAAAGATTAAGAAAGGTGATAAACGTATGTGGATCGCCTTTTTTATTTTTCAGTTATGATTAAAAATAGAATTTTTATAGTGATATTAAAAAGGTGATGGGGGACCAGAAAGGAGACTCAAAAGAATTGGTTGCGGGGGCTGGATTTGAACCAACGACCTTCGGGTTATGAGCCCGACGAGCTACCATGCTGCTCCACCCCGCGACTGAAGAGGCAAAAAATTGGTTGCGGGAGCTGGATTTGAACCAACGACCTTCGGGTTATGAGCCCGACGAGCTACCATGCTGCTCCATCCCGCGACTGAATTTTTACGACTTTATACTGCAGATTTTTTGTTACTTTACTGATTTAATCAGTAATTGGTTGCGGGGGCTGGATTTGAACCAACGACCTTCGGGTTATGAGCCCGACGAGCTACCATGCTGCTCCACCCCGCGTCCGATGCGGGCACTATACTCGGGATGAGATCTGATGCAAGTTTTTTCGTGTTTTTTTTTCAAAATTTAGCATTTACCGAACAAAATTTGTTCTGTCTGGCTGTTTTTTACACTTTGATGAGTTGGTGAAGGAAAATAACCACTCTAAATATATTTACACGTTTCATTCCCTAATTGGGTTTGCTATTGTGCGCTTCATATTGGATTGTTGGATTTATCTGGGTGGTAGAGCATGAATATAGGGCTAACAAAAATCGTCAATAAACAAACAGTAAAAAAGTGGTTAGTAACCAGTGTATTTCTTTCCTTATTAGCTGGGTGCCAAACCCATCCAACGGATAAAGGCCAACAATATAAAGATGGTCGCTTAGTTCAAGATTTACAGAAAGTAAATCAAGTGAATGTACAGGGACGACCAATCAATGCGCCAGATTTTAATCAGCAGGTTAATGAAATCAAAAATGCATCACCACGGTTGTTTAAAAATAACAATGATGCTTACCATGCCATAGAAAATTGGTTGATGGCGGGAGGAGATCCGGCTCAATTGGCAAATTTCAATTTAACGGCTTTCCAAATGGAAGGTGCCGATAATTATGGAAACGTGCAATTTACAGGATATTACACACCTGTGATTGAGGCCCGTCGTATGGCACAAGGTGAATTTCGTTATCCGTTATACGGTATGCCCCGAAAAGGAAAGAAGCGTTTACCTAGCCGAGCCGCGATTTATAACGGTGCCCTGAGTGATAATTTAATTTTAGCTTATAGTAATTCACCCGTTGAAAATTTTATGATGGAAGTTCAGGGAAGTGGCTATGTTGATTTTGGGGATGGTAGCCCTTTGAATTTCTTTGGTTATGCAGGTAAAAATGGCCATGCGTACAAAAGTATCGGAAAAGTGCTGGTAGACCGCGGTGAGGTTCCTCTTAGCCAAATGTCATTACAAGCTATCCATGATTGGACGGACCAGCATAGCGAGCAAGAAGTTCGCCAGCTTTTAGAAGAAAACCCGTCATTTGTCTTTTTTAAACCGCAATCATTTGTCCCTGTTAGAGGTGCAAGTGCGGTTCCTTTAATTGCTAAGGCATCCGTTGCATCAGATAAAACCCTCATTCCACCGGGTACAGCTTTGCTCGCAGAAATCCCTGTATTAGATAATAACGGGAAATTTACGGGGCAGTATGAAATGCGTATGATGATAGCCTTGGATGTCGGTGGTGCAATTAAAGGGCATCATTTTGATATTTACCACGGTATAGGTCATGACGCTGGGAAAATGGCCGGTTTTTATAACCATTATGGGCGAGTTTGGGTGCTGAAAAAAAGCCAGCCGCTATTTGGTTCACTGTAGTTACAGATTTAACTGAGGTTGTTCGTTATTATGCAAGCTAAGCTTTCTGATGCTTGGATGCAGCGTTTTGCTGGGATCGGGCGTTTATATGGGCAACATGCTCTTCATCTTTTTGCACGTTCTCACGTTTGTGTCATTGGGGTTGGTGGGGTAGGTGTATGGGCCGCGGAGGCGCTTGCTCGTTCAGGTATTGGGTTCATCACATTGATTGATATGGATGATATCTGTGTGACTAATACTAATCGTCAATTACATGCCATCAAGTCGACGGTTGGGCAACCAAAAGTTGAGGTGATGAAAAATCGTATTTTAGAAATTAACCCTGAGTGTGTAGTGAATGTTATTGATGACTTTATTACTGTCGATAATGTCGCTCACTACCTTAGTACGGGGTTTGATTATGTTATTGATGCTATTGATAGTGTGAGGCCTAAAGCAGCGTTACTAGCGTATTGTAGGCGCTTTAAAATACCTATTATCACCATAGGGGGCGCTGGTGGGCAAATCGACCCAACAAAAATTCAAGTGGCAGACTTGGCTAAGACTATCCAAGACCCATTAGCGGCTAAGTTGCGAGAACGCTTAAAATCTGATTTTAACGTCATTAAAAACGGGAAAGGAAAGCTTGGGATTGACTGTGTTTTTTCTACCGAGCAACTTGTTTATCCACAAAGCGATGGCACGGTATGTGCGGCAAAAAGTACTGCGGATGGTTCTAAGCGTATGGACTGCGCTTCAGGCTTTGGCGCAGTTACTATGGTTACAGCGAGTTTTGGGTTTGTTGCCGTTTCACATGCACTTAAAAAAATGATAGCAAAGTCACAACGAGAAATGGAAAATCTGTAAAGCGAATGAGGCTATTGCGATAGATAGCCTCATTTAATGAATTACGCAGGTGTCATTTCATTGGCAATATTTTGAATTGCAGTAATGAGTGATTGAATACCATTTTGGCGAGACTCGCTGAGTTGCGAAGGTAAGCCGGTTTGAGCTAATAAGTGGTCAAAATCAATTTCCATGATCTCTTTTGCTGTTTTTTGCTCTACCGCGGCTAATAAAATAGCAAATAACCCTTTTACTACCCGGCCTTCACTATCCCCATAAAAATGAAATGTTTCATTATCATTGAGCCGTGCTCCGATCCAAACTCGGTTTTCACAGCCTTTAACTTCTTGAGTTTGCAGTTTTTCATCATCAGACAATACAGGCAGCTTTCTCGCAAATTGAATTAATAAACGATATTTATCTTCCCATGCTTTATGTGTGGAAAACTGTTCAACTATTTCTTGAATTTTAATCTCTGTACCGAATGGGTGCGGAGCAAGTTCATGGTTAGTCGAAGTCATTAGGCTTCCTTTATTGATTTATTCATTGAGTATAGAAAGTGAAACGGTGACTGCGTCAATAAATTTATCGACATCTTGCAGGTTGTTGTAAGGCATCATTGAGACGCGCAAGCAGCCACTTATATTTAATGCATCCATTAATGGTTGGGTGCAGTGTTGACCATAGCGTAGTGCAATATTTTGCTCGGTCAAGAGGGCTCCCAGATCACTATGATGAACATCTTTGAAGTTAAATGATAGCAAAGGAGAATGAGGCACACTATAGCTAATAAAGCCGGGAAGTGCCGATAGTTTTTTAGCTGCATATTCGGTTAATGAGCAAGTATATGTTTCTGCTAGTGTTAAATTTATCTCTTCCAGCCACTCTAGAACAGCTGAAAAGGCAATTACACCAGCAATATTCGGTGTTCCTGCTTCGAATCGTTGGGGAATAGGAGCAAGCGTAAAATTATCAAATGTGACGTGAGTCAACATCTTACCGCCACCATGCCAAGGGGTCATTTGCTCTAAAAGTTCTGTTTTGGCATAGCAAACCCCAAGCCCTGTGGGTCCATATAACTTATGTGCTGAAAATACATAGAAATCGACATTCAGCTCACTGACATTAATAGGGCTATGAACGACACCTTGTGCGCCATCAACAACGACGAGAGCTCCTACTTGGTGAGCAAGTTGAGTTACTGTCTGTATATCTGGTTGATACCCAGTTACATTGGACATTTGTGTGATAGCGATAACTTTCGTTTTTTCAGATAATTTAGATTTGAGTACATCAAGGCTTAACGTCAGGTTTTTTTCAACAGGCCATTTTATAATTTTGGCACCTGTTTGTTGCGAAAGCATAATCCATGGTAATAAATTTGAATGATGTTCTATTTCACTAACAATAATTTCATCGTCAGGTTGTAATGTTGAGCGAAAATAACCTTGTGCAATTAAATTAATTGATTCTGTTGTCCCGCGTGTCCAAATAATATTTTTTTCATTTGAAGCATGAATATATTTTGCGGCACGAATTCGCCCCTGCTCATAATCACGTGTTAATTTTAGTGATTCAGGTGACTGACCTCGGTATACGGAACTGCCTGACAAGCGATAATAGTCATTTGATGCATTGATCATGGCAATAGGCTTCAGAGCCGTAGCCGCACTATCAAAAAATAGTGTTGACGAGTCTATCGCTGGGAAGGCGAGGCGAAATGTGGTAGCGCTAAAATGATCCATGAGTATTTTCTTTTTAGTCAAAATTTCAATGTGTTTTGATTTTACTGAGTGCTGTATTAGTTGATTGTACATTTATTAGTACATTTATAGTTATTTTCTGATTAATTTAAACTTATCATTTTTCAATCTAATTATTGAAATATTCTGTTACGTTTGGTATTAATTGTTAGCAATTCTTCCAGATGTGGTTTCAAGATGATTCAGTGTTTTGCATTGCAATGCAACGCCTTTTGTTTATAAATTTATTTTTTTAAGTACTTAGTGAATAATTTTCAAGATTTATCTTAAATATCTTACTGAAAGTTTTTTCGGTACACTTGTATTTATCTATAGATATTTGTATTTATTAAGTTAAATTGCTTAAGTAAATGCCGAAATAGCATTAAAAAAAGAGTAAAAAAAAGCACCGCGCGTTGGCGGTGCACTATATAAAATCACTATGGACAGACAGGGTAAATGTACAGGAAGTGAAAAAACAGTAGCTAAAGCTACAAAGGTCTGGTTCAACCAGACAACTTGCAAACACAACATCACAACCACAAAGCCAAAAGTTTCAAAGTAACTAAACTCTGTAACTTTTCGTTCCGGCTTAGGAAGTGTGCATACTATAGGTATTTACTAGCGTATCCTCAAGGGACAAATTATAATGCTTCGGATGAAAAAAACTAATGCATAACAAGATGCCAAGTAGAAGTGATTATGTCTAAAAGATTACCGCCCCTAAATGCACTGAGAGTCTTTGACGCTGCAGCTCGTCATTTAAGTTTTACTAAGGCAGCAGAAGAATTATTTGTTACTCAAGCGGCCGTTAGCCACCAGATGAAAAGTTTGGAGGATTTCCTTGGGTTGAAATTATTTCGTCGGCGCAATCGCTCATTGTTGTTGACAGAAGAGGGACAAAGTTATTACCTTGATATTAAAGAAATTTTTTCTTCTTTGAATGAGGCGACGCGTAAGTTACAAGCAAGAAGCGCGAAGGGGGCATTAACAGTGAGTTTATCCCCAAGCTTTGCAATTCAATGGCTGGTACCAAGGCTTTCAGGCTTCAATCAAGCCTATCCAGGCATTGATGTGCGGATCCAGGCTGTAGATAGAGAAGAAGATAAATTGGCTGATGACGTTGATGTCGCTATTTTCTACGGTAAAGGTAATTGGCCTGGATTAAGAACAGATAGGCTTTATGCTGAATATTTAATGCCTGTGTGTTCGCCATCTTTATTAACTGGGGATAGCCAATTAAAAGTTCCTGAAGATCTAGCAAAACATACGTTACTTCACGATTCTTCACGAAGAGACTGGCAGGCATATGTTAAGCAACTAGAGTTACAAAATGTAGTCAATGTACAGCAAGGTCCCATTTTTAGTCATAGTGCTATGGTTATTCAAGCTGCTGTTCATGGTCAGGGGGTTGCATTAACGAATAATGTGATGGCCAAAAATGAAATTGACGCTGGGCGCTTAGTTTGCCCTTTTAGTGAGGTGTTAGTTAGTAAAAACGCATTCTACCTAGTTTGCCAAGAAAATCAGGCAGATTTAGGCAAAATAGCTGCATTTCGCCAATGGATCCTTGGGCAGGCAGCAAGTGAACAAGAGAAATTAGGCTTTATTACGGGTGACCAAGATGTGGCGCTTATTCAGTAATCAAGTATTTAAATAAAAGGTGTTACTGTGAATAGTCGTTTGATGTTAATTTTTGCTGGAATTAGTGGCTTCTTTACTGTTGCTTTTGGGGCTATTGGTTCACATGCGTTATCGTCAATTATGAGTGTCCATCAAATGGACTGGATTGAAATAGGACTGCGTTATCAAATGTTGCATACTGTAGCACTGATGGTGCTCGGGGCAATTTTATTACGTAAAATTATCCTATGGTTCTATTGGTCAGGTGTGTTTTTCTCTGTTGGGATACTTCTTTTTAGCGGTAGCCTTTATTGTATGGCACTATTGCAGGTAAAATACTTCTCTTATTTTACGCCAATAGGTGGTGTATGTTTCCTAATTGGTTGGCTGTTAGTGGTTATTGGCGCTATGCGTCTAAGGAAATCGGCGTCACGCAATGAGTAATAAAATTGCACTATATTGCCGTCCAGGCTTTGAAAAAGAATGTGCAGCAGAGATTACAGATAAAGCAGGGCAAAAAGAGATTTATGGTTTTGCTCGCGTAAAAGAAAACAGTGGTTATGTTATTTTTGAGTGCTATCAAGCAGAAGATGCAGACACACTCGCACGGACGTTGCCTTTTCGAGAATTAATTTTTGCTCGTCAAATGATTGTAATAGGGGATTTACTTAAGGACTTACCGCCTGAAGACCGTATTACTCCGATTGTAAATGCATTGAGTCAGCAAGTTGCGCGGGCAGGTGATATCCGTGTTGAAGTTGCTGATACCAACGAGTCGAAAGAGCTGCTGAAATTTTGCCGCAAGTTTACGGTACCTTTACGTAATGCATTACGTAAAGAAAAAATCTTATTGCCACTCGAAAACTTTAAGCGGCCTGTTATTCATGTATTTTTTATAGCCCCAGGTTGTTGTTATACCGGGTATTCATATACTAATAATAGTTCGAACTTCTATATGGGGATCCCAAGATTAAAATTCCCATCGGATGCTCCGAGTCGTTCAACCTTAAAACTTGAGGAAGCTTTCCATGTCTTCATTCCTTATGAAGAGTGGGAAGAGCGTCTAGCGAGCGGGATGAAAGCAGTCGACCTTGGTGCATGTCCAGGTGGATGGACTTATCAATTGGTAAAACGCAGTATGATGGTGGATGCTGTAGATAACGGCCCAATGGCAGAAAGCCTTATGGATACAGGGCAAGTTAAGCATCACCGTGAAGATGGGTTTAAATTTAAGCCTACTTCCCACAACATTACGTGGTTAGTCTGTGATATGGTTGAAAAACCCGCTAAAGTTGCTGCGTTAATGACGGATTGGCTTGCACAAGGTTGGTGCCGAGAAGCCATTTTCAACTTAAAATTGCCGATGAAAAAGCGCTATGAAGAAGTTTCACATATCTTAGAAAAGATGAAAACACAGCTCAAAGAGCAAGGCATTAATGTGTTGATTCAAGCGAAGCAGCTTTATCATGACCGTGAAGAAGTGACTGTGCACGTGATGAGGATATGGTCGGCAAATCCAATGGCACGTGAGTATTATTAATCCATAAAACCAGTCAATGAGAAGGCCACTAATTAATAAAGTGGCCTTTTTTATATTAGTTGGTTATATAACGCAGCTGATTCAAATTTCCTTGTAGCGCGATATCGGTTCTTAAAGTCGCGATATCTCGACAAATCAATGCAATTTCCTGTTGATTGATGAGTTTTTTCTGCCACTTATCTTCAAGTTTATCTAAATTAGCAAATATATTTTCAATAGAATGGTATTGCTGCAATAGGGTTGTAGCACTTTTGGGACCAATACCTGCAACCCCAGGAACCTTACTGCTACTGATCCCTGCGAGTCCCCAATAATCAGGAAGTTGCTCAGGAGAAACACCAAATTCCTTTTCGATAAAAGGGATATCAAGCCAGCGCTTTTGAAAATAGTCGCGAATTCTTAAGTTAGGGGAAAGTAGTTGGCAATAACCTTTATCTGTGGATACGATGGTAACCGTGTGCCCTGAGCCCGCAATGCGTGTTGCTAAGGTTGCGGCTAAGTCATCAGCTTCATCCCCTTCAGACTGCCAGCAGTGAATTCCTTTTTCTTTAAATAAAGCGATTAATGCAGGGAGTTCGGCATGCAAATCTTCAGGCATCGGTTGCCGGCCAGCTTTATAATCAGGCAGTTTTTCATGACGCCAGCTTTGATGACGACCTTCTTCATCAAACACTGCAACAATGTGTGTGGCGTCTGTATGGGTGATCAACTGTGCTATTGCAGATAAACAAGTTTCTCCACACGGGCTTCCTTGCACCGCGTGGATCCGGCGTATTAAGTTTAATGCATCAATAATTAATAAATGGATCATAAATACGCCATCATTATTTATTTCACGATTTCATAGCAAGGTTCGTACGCTGTACCACCAGGTAATTTCATACGATGTTGTTCAACGAAGCCTTGTAATAACACATCCATACGCTTCATTAGCTCACTATCACCGTGAATTTTGAATGGGCCATGTTTTTCGATGGCTTTCATACCAACTTCTTTCACGTTACCAGCGACAATACCTGAGAAAGCACGACGTAAATCTGAAGCTAATTTTTCAGGCGCTTGTCCTGGGTGTAGGTTCAGTGATGCCATATTCTCATGGGTTGGTTCGAATGGGTGCTGTAAATCGTGAGCAATTTTGATCGACCAGTTGAAGCTATAGGCATCACCAGTGCTACGGCGATTTTCTTTAACTTGTGGCATGCTACGTTTCATCACACGAGCAACTTCTGGTGCATCATCAATAATAATTTGGTAGTGCTTACTGGCTTCATCACCTAAAGTGTGACGAATAAAATCGTCTAATACTTCAAAGTATTCTGCACTTTCTTTTGGACCCGTTAAAATTAATGGCAGAACTTGTTCACTGTTAGCCGGATCCATCAAAATACCAAGTAAATAAAGCAACTCTTCAGCAGTACCGACACCACCTGGGAAGATTATAATCCCATGACCTAATCGAACGAATGCCTCTAAACGTTTTTCGATATCAGGCATAATGATGAGCTCGTTCACTAATGGATTTGGTGGCTCAGCCGCAATAATTGAAGGTTCAGTTAAGCCAATAAAACGGCTATTTTTGTATTGTTGTTGGGCGTGGCCAACAGCGGCACCTTTCATTGGTGCTTCCATAGCTCCAGGACCACAGCCTGTACAGATATTGAGTTCACGTAAGCCAAGTTCGTTACCGACCTTACGACCATATAGGTATTCAATTTCATTAATTGAGTGGCCGCCCCAGCAAACAATCATACTTGGGTCTTCATCAATATGCAGTGCGCGAGCATTACGTAAGATGGAGAAAATCATATTAGTGATGTGTGTGCCATTTTCGAGGTCTAGATTGAATCGCTCTTTGGCATGCGTAATTTGCGCATGTACGAATAAAATGTCACGTAATACAGCAAACAGGTTTGCTTGTAAGGTGCGGATGATTTTGCCATCAACGAAGGCTTTTTCTGGTGGCTCGATAAGTTCAAGCTTAACGCCACGCTCACGGCGTAATACATTGATATCAAAATCTTTACTTTTTTCTAAAAGCTCTTTACTGCTATCGGTTAAGCTGCCTGAATGCAAAACGGCTAAAGAGCAATTCCTAAATAATTGGTACAAATCGCTACTGGCCGTGCGTTTTAGCATGTCAACTTCAAGTTGAGAGAGTAGATCCATAGATCCTAATGGACTGATATGAGTAATCAAGTAGTACTCCTTTACCCAATGGGTTCTTGATATGTGATTGTACTGTAAATGTATTAATTACATTTATTTTTCAACTGTATACATTTATTGCCGTGATAAACGACCTAATTCAGGCTTAAATTCTTCATTACTACGCCATGGGTTTATATCAAGCCCTCCACGGCGAGTATAGCGTGCGTAAACACTTAATTTTTCAGGTTTACACAATTGCATAATATCAGTGAAAATGCGTTCAACGCATTGTTCATGAAATTCATTATGATGGCGAAATGAAACTAAATAACGTAATAAGGCTTCGCGATCAATTTTGGGCCCACGATAGTGGATCTGCACAGAGCCCCAGTCAGGTTGATTGGTAATTAAGCAGTTTGATTTTAATAAATGGCTCACTAACGTTTCGTCGACAACCTGTTGCTGAGTACAATTCGCCAAATAGTCTCGATTAAACTCATAATTATCAATATCAATTTCTTGCTCATCAATACATTCGCCAAGTAATGGCTGGATAGGTTGATGAGAAAAATGGGCTAATTTATGAAGTGTAACGCTTACTTGGCCATTAGCACAGTGGCTTAAATCATTTTGCAAAGCGCTTCGCACATTTTCCCAAGTTTCAAAACGTGTTTGGTTAAAACTGTTTAGATAAAGCTTAAAACTTTTTGATTCAATTAAATTTTCGCTATTAGCATCAACACTAACCGAACCTATTGCTACCTGAGGAACCCCACGCTGATTTAGCCATGAAAGCTCATACATTGTCCAAATATCAGCACCGTGAAACGGAAGTGCTTTAGCATGAATAGCTAAAGGGTCACGATTTAAACTACGAGGGACGGCTTGCAATAATGTGGCATCATACTGGTCATGGTAAGCCGTTTTCTTCCCAAGTGTTAAATTATTAAGTGCGGGATTATTTTGGTAGTGTGACATAGGGGTCCTTATACTTCATAAACTTAAAATGAGGCTAACAGGTAAAAATTGGGATATTTTCTTCATTTGCAAACTTCTGTCATAATACCATTTATCTACCACATTGACGCCTTTCTCTTTAAATAGGCTACAGAAAACACATAACTATGAATACATCACACTCTGTCGCACTACAAAATTTTACGCAGAAATATATTTCGCAATGGCACCAACAAACGGGTTTGCCTCCTGCTTCAACAGACTTATATGGTGTTCCATCTCCATGTATTGTCCGTACAGGTGAAAACTGGGTTTATTGGGAACCTCAGCCATTCCCAATAAAGGATGCGAGCTTAGACAAAGTCGCGGCAGCATTGGAGATAAATTTGCAAGGTGATATCCATGCTTTTTATACGACACAGCTTGCTGGTGATATGAAAGCCACATTTCGTGATATTACGCTGAGTTTAGTGCAGGTATGGAATGAAGATGACTTCATCCGTTTGCAAGAAAATTTAATTGGTCATTTAGTTACTCAGAAGCGTTTAAAGCTATCACCCACGCTGTTTATTGCGACTTTAGAATCAGAGATTGAAATGATTTCAATGTGTAATCTCACGGGAGAAATTATATTAGAAAAATTTGGTAGTCAGCAAAGGCGTGTACTTTCTTCGAATTTAACAAATTTTCTCGATGAACTCGTGGTTGTCATTGAACCTCAGGGGTAAGTGTTTTTAAGTGGGTTTGTGTAAGTAAATGCCTACAATTGAGCTAAGTCATTTCTTAAAAAATGTTCTTTATATTGTAATGATAATTATTTAACTTTTAATTTCATGGCGTTACTATCTGGTTTGTGATTTGTATGTGTTTTCACTATGTTATTGTTTATTTTGCTAGGTTGTTTCATTAATACATTTAATGCATTCTTATCTCGCTGGACAGGGTAAACTCGTTTAGCTTTTTATACCTTACTGCTTAGTGTAAGGTGTGAAAATTGTTTAAAACAAGGCGATGGAACGCGACTAGGTGACGGATCTATAAATTTGTTTTAATCAACAGGATGTTGAGTGACGGGAAGTCATTTGCAGGATGCGTAAATTTTAAAGTATGAGCCAGTCAGCTTCGGTTGACTGGCTTTTTTAGTTATGCGTTTATTGCAGTAGAGTGGTGAAAAAAGTATCAAAGATACTTTAATTGATTAAAAATCAATGCTCTGCTTTAATCGAATTTTCGGTTAACGAGGCAATAATATCTTGGGTCATGGTATCGCGAAGTGCTTCTCGGCGGCGAAATTCAGCACGACGCTGGCTTTTCACTGACTCTATATCTCGTACAGGTTCTTGAATAGGTAATTGGAACCAACCATCAGGTGTTTTCGTCGCACTACATTCTTGCCAAAATGTATCGTAGCTTGATTTCAAATGCTGGCTCTTAATATGGCACTGGTTTGAAATCCCTAATATTGATTTTACCTGAAAGAAGGTTGCTACTGCATAAACCGCGGACATTAATAGGTTTTTGGGCCTCATTCCGTGCATTTGCTTAGTTATCAACCTAACTTGGTCGACACTTTGTTCAGTGGAAGGGCCTTGCAAAGAGCACACGTACAATTGTCCTTCTGGGCCAAAGGAAAAACTCATTAAATAAATATCGTCACCCGTTTCATTTCTCAAGTGTAAAGTGAGGTCACCTTCCCGAGGATATTGAGAATAAATCAACGTTAACTGAGCAAATTCCCCTGATTTTAATTCAATGTTTGCCACAAGAAGCCCTTCGCGCTTTGTACAGAACATTGTCTCAATAGCTTCGGGTGTAAATGTGTTTTCAATTAAATTGAGCGTATAGCTGGCAGTTAATAATTTTTGTTTTCCATTCCAGCTTTTATGTAGGTACTTATTGATTGGGCGCTCAATGAAGTGAGGAACGCCTTCAATAACTGAAGAAAACTGAGCGCTACGGTAGTTTTGACACATAAATTGATACTGCTGATATTGTGACGAAGGTAGCTTTGAAATGCGTATTTTTCTTTTTAATTCAAAATACTTAGAGTTTAAGGCTTTCCAAACTTTACTTTCCTTGCGCCACTGTTTTAGTCGTCCCATAAATAAACCATTTTGTTGTTAATTATTTTGTAAGTTCTAAATTGATAAAACATTTAATTTTACATGTGTTATCTGCAACGAAATATAAACAAATCTTATTAAGTGAGTTGTCAGATTGATGGTGGTGATAATAACTATAGATAAGAAAAATGAATAAACTTGTATTTACTCATTTTTAACCCCATTTATTCGACAGAATTGTGATAGAAAATACCGTATATTTGCCATTGTCATCACTAAATGAGTTTAAGTATGAATATTGAACAACGTATCATTGAGAAACTTCGTCACTTAGAAGAGGAAATGAAATTAAAATCTCTTTGGGGGGAACAACCACCTTTGCCAGACGCTTTTAACAGTGTAGAGCCTTTTTGTATAGACACGATGGAGGCGATAGAGTGGTTACAGTGGATTTTGATCCCCCGCCTGCAAATGTTAATTGAGCAAGGGGCTACGCTGCCAACTAATTTTGCGGTTGCTCCTTATTTTGAAGAAGCTTATAAACATGATGAAGAAGAACAATACACGCTAATTATTAATTATTTGCGTGAATTAGATGGATTTTTCTCAACGAAGACCCGTGGGTAATTTATTGATGTTGGAAATTATTTATCACGACGAGTATATGGTCGCAGTGAATAAGCCCGCGGGGATGCTAGTGCATCGCAGTTGGCTAGACAGTAAAGAAACCGTCTTTGTGATGCAAACATTACGGGACCAAATTGGCCAGTATGTTTATCCCATTCATCGTCTCGATAGGCCAACATCAGGTATATTGCTTTTTGCATTATCGAGTGAGGTTGCAAGGCTGTTATCGGCTCAATTTGAAAACCATCAGTTAGAAAAAGTGTATCACGCTGTTGTTCGTGGTTATTTAACCGAAGAGCAAACCATCGATTATCCGCTATTAGAAGAGTTAGATAAAATTGCGGATAAACATGCATCACGTGAGCCTGTTTTGCAGGAGTGTGTTACCCACTGTAAACCGATAGCGACAGTTGAATGTCCCATTGGGATTGGGCGGTATGAAACATCAAGATTTAGTTTAGTTGAATTAAAACCTGAAACTGGCCGTAAACATCAATTGAGAAGGCATATGTCTCACCTTCGTCACCCTATTATTGGTGATAGCAAGCATGGAGACTTACGCCAAAATAGAGGTGTGAATACGCATTTTTCAGTGTCTCGCCTGATGCTACATGCCAGCTTATTAAATTTAAACCACCCAATAACAAAAGAAAATATATCGTTGGTTGCCACATGGGATACACAATGGTTGTCATTAATTGAGCAATTTGGATGGACAGGCAAAGTTGAAAAACTAGGGATAAACGTTATTAACTCATCAAGTTAACGATAAAATAGAGGGAAAGTTATGTCAAAAATAGGCATTTTTGTTGGAACTGTCTACGGTAACTCTTTAGCTGTTGCAGAAACAGCACAAGAAATTTTAGAGCAGCAAGGGCATGAAGTGGTTGTTTTTGATGAGCCCACCTTGAACGATTGGCAACTTTATAATTCAGGTAATGAAATTGCACTTATTGTTACCTCATCGACGGGGCAAGGGGATTTACCGGACACCATCGCTCCGTTATATAGTGAAATCAAAGATGTTGTCGGTTATCAACCTGATTTACGTTATGGCCTAATTGCTTTAGGTGATAGCAGTTATGAAAGTTTTTGTGGGGCTGGTATTCGTTTTGATGAGCTGTTATCTGAACAATCAGCGACCCGTATTGGTGATATTTTATTCATTGATGCAATTGAGGTGGATGTTCCAGAGGAGTTTGCTAAGCCTTGGGTTGAAGCGTGGGCGGGACTGCTCTAAATGTCTGCACCGTAGTATTACCTATATTAATGATAAATATTGGCAGTGCTACGGCGCAGTAAATTAATCATTTCACCTGTAAATTATTTACGGGTCAATTTTTCTAGATCCGCTTCAATTTCTGCGATCTTATTTGAAACCACGTGTTCAAGATGGCGTAAGTCATCAAGAATTTTGTGTTTTAAATCAATATCAGTTTGATCTGTTTGGCAAATTTGGTCTAGTTCTTCGATGGCATAACGCAGGTTAGTGTTAATTTCATTAATTTCTTTGAAATTATTATTACCGTCAGCAATAGTTTTACGCTGGCGTGGATATTTGAATTTTACACTTTTAGCAAAAAACTCACCTTTATCTTTGCGAAAATAAATTTTTAAAATGTCATTATTCGCTTCTTGGCGCAAGGTGTAGCGGTCGATGTCTTGAGGGTTACTGATGCCTAAACTTTTCAAATTATCGTACATGTTAGCTCGCTTTACTGTAGAGACAGAGTCGGTGAACAAAGTGATAGTGTGAGCAGGCCGTAACAATATCGGTCTATTTCTCGTTAATAAGTTATCTATCCCATTCGTTTAGGTGATAGATAGAATGATGTTATTACACAAACAGCATCATTATAATGAAAAATAAAATAATACAGTTTTATTAGAGGTAAACGGCAAAAGCCACGGACATATTATGCGCGATTTGTAGAAATTGACAAACTTCTCTTTGCAATTAATGCGCTAATATTAAAAGGTAACACTGATATGGCCACCCGAGTTGCATACGGGGGTATGCGATTCGGGATAGCTTTGGTTTTTTAACCTAATTACAGTGGCTCACTATAAAGCTTATTATAAAAACCAGTAATAGGTTTGGCATGAAGTTTTAAACGTTTAATTACTCATCAATCGTTCTTAATAATTCATTAATGCCTACTTTACCGCGGGTTTTCTCATCGACTTTCTTGACAATGACGGCGCAATACAGGCTATAACGACCATCTTTTGATGGCAAATTACCTGAAACAACCACGGAACCTGCAGGGACTCGGCCGTAATGAATTTCACCTGTTTCACGGTCATAGATTTTGGTGCTTTGTCCTAAATAAACACCCATTGAAATGACGGAGCCTTCTTCAACAATCACCCCTTCGACCACTTCAGAACGAGCTCCAATAAAGCAATTGTCTTCAATAATCGTTGGGTTGGCTTGTAATGGCTCTAGTACACCACCGATCCCTACGCCACCAGATAAATGCACGTTTTTACCAATCTGGGCACAGGAGCCAACGGTTGCCCATGTATCTACCATTGTACCTTCATCGACGTAAGCACCAATATTGACATATGACGGCATTAATACGCTATTTTTAGCGATATAAGCACCTTTACGAACCGCGGCAGGAGGAACAACTCGGAAACCTTCTTTCTCGAAGCGAGCTTGGTCATAATCTGCGAATTTCATTGGGACTTTATCGAAATAACGGCTTTCTGCACCGTCAATGACTTGGTTATCTTGAATGCGAAATGATAACAAAACTGCTTTTTTCAGCCATTGATGGGTAACCCAAACACCGGCAATTTTTTCAGCGACACGCAATTTTCCGCTGTCGAGTAATGCAATGGTATCTAACACGGCTTGTTTTACCGAACTTGATACGGTATTTGGTGTGATATTAGCTCGTTCTTCGAACGCTTGTTCAATGATCGCTTGTAAATGCTGCATTGATTGTATTTTCCTCTTGAATGATATAAAAGTGAACGTTCACCATGAAAATGTGATGAACGCTATATTTTATCCTTCGATTTTAGGGCTTCTGTCAACCTTTCTGATAACTCTTGTTGCATATTTTTAGTCAACGCTTTGTGTTCCTTATCAGCTAAAACAAAGAAATCTTCCACTTTTTCGCCAATTGTGGTGATGCGTGCGCCATACAGAGAAATTTCCATTTGAGCAAAAATATGACCGATGCGAGCCAATAAACCCGGTTGATCCAAGGCAAATAGCTCCATATAAGTGCGACGTTCGTTAGTGGAATGTAGGAAATTAACTTTTGTTGGCACAGTAAAGTGACGTAACTTTGACGGCAGAGTACGTGGCTTAGGCAGTGAAATTTCAGGTTGCTGAACGGCTAATAACAACATTTTTCGGATATGGTCGTATCTGTCTTTGGATAGAGGGCTACCGTTAGGTTCCAGTACGACGAAGGTATCCATGGCCATATTGTCTTTGTTGGTGAAAATTTGAGCACTGTGAATGCTTAAATTTCTGCGATCCAATTCGCCAGCGACAGCTGCAAATAAATGGGGTTTATCATGGCACCAAATAAAAATTTCTGTTCCGCCATGTTTAGGCTGCGTGCTAATTAACACTAAAGGCTGGCTCAAGTCATGGGCTAGTAAGTGCTTAGCATGCCATGCTAATTGGGATGGGGTATGACGTAAAAAATAATCCGCATGGCAGCGAGACCATAAGCCTTGCAGTTTTTCTTCATCAATTGATGATTGGCGCAGTAATGATAAAGCTTGATAACGGTGATGACGAATGCGTTCGCGTAAGTCAGGGGTACTTTGCATGCCTTGATTTAATTGGTGTTCTGTTGATAAAAATAGCTCACGAATTAAACTTTGTTTCCAGCTATTCCACAGCGTGCTATTTGTGGCACAAATGTCCGCAACCGTTAAACACATCAAGTAGTTAAGCCGTGAAACGGTTTTAACTTCTCCTGCAAATTGCTTGATAATATCAGGGTCTTGAATGTCACGTCGTTGAGCTGTCACTGACATTAATAAGTGATTTTTTACCAACCAGGAAGCTAATTCAGCTTCTTTGACAGAAAAATCATGCAGTAAGGCGAAATCATAAACAAACTCAGAGCCGAGATCAGAGTGATCCCCTGAGCGGCCTTTAGCAATATCGTGGAAAATCGCAGCTAATCGTAAAAGTTCGGGTTGTAATAATTTGGGGTAAACACTGACACACAGTGGATGGTCACGACGATTTTCTTCTAATGTAAAGCTATCAATTTTTTGCAGCACGCGAATAGTGTGTTCATCAACGGTATATGCATGAAATAGGTCGAATTGCATTTGCCCGACGATATTGCCCCATAGCGGTGTGTAGGCACTTAATACACTATGAAGGTGCATGGGAACAAAAGCCCCTTTGATTGCTCTGGGGTGGCGTAGAATTTTGATAAACAGTTTTCGGGCTTCAGGGATTTCACATAATGGCACCGAAAGGTTACGCCGTGCATAACGAAGTTGACGCAATGTGGTGGAATAGATCCCTGTAATATTTGGATATCTAGCCATTTGATAAAACATTTTTAAAATAGCAGCTGGCTGCTTAATAAATAACTCTTCATCAATGACATCAATCAATGACCCGCGTAATTGGAATAATGAATCAATAGGGCGAGGTTTTTCGTTAGGATTAAGTGTCAAAATGGCCTCATCAAATAGCTGTAATAGCATTTGATTGAGTTCCCTCACTCGACGAGTGACGCGATAGAAATCTTTCATCATCCGTTCAACGGGTTGGTTCTTTTCGCCTTCATAACCTAGTAACCGAGCTACGCTAAATTGGCGGTCAAATAGCAGGCGATTATCATGGCGTTTCACCACTAAATGGAGTGCAAAGCGAATTTTCCATAAAAACATTAAGCACTCTTTGAGTTCTTGGCGCTCTTCTTCAGTGAGAAAGCCAAAACCCACCATTTCATCGACGGTGGTTGCACCAAAATGGCGCCGACCGACCCACAGTAAGGTATGGATATCTCGCAATCCTCCAGGGCTACTTTTAATATCGGGCTCTAAATTGTAGCTGGTACTATGGTAGCGTTGATGACGTTCTTGCTGTTCTTCAATTTTTGCAGCAAAAAAGAGGGCAGAGGGCCAAAAGTCATCGCTAAAAATGGTTTTTTGTAATTGTAAAAACAGGGTGACATCACCACAAATTAACCGTGATTCAATGAGGTTAGTTGCGGTGGTTAGGTCGGCATTTCCAGCTTCAATACATTCAGCAAGCGAACGGACACTGTGGCCGATATCAAACCGTAAATCCCACAATAGCGTGATAAATTGCCCAATTTCGCTGGCGACGCGTTCTGGAAGGGGGTTTTTACTTAAAACTAAAATATCGATGTCAGAAAGTGGATGAAGTTCATGGCGACCATAACCCCCAACGGCGATCAATGACATATCGGGTTGCTTATCAAATTTAAAAGATTGCCATAATCTTGTCAGCAATGCGTCAAGGTAATCACTACGTAAGTGAATAAGGTCGGCAACATTTTTACCTTGGTTGAAAGCCTCTTCCAACCACTGATCGAAATCATCGACATGTTGTCTTAATGAATTCAACTCAAGGTCATGAGTACTAAATTGATTCGGAGATAGGTAGGAAGCTGAATTTACAGTCATCTTTATCTTTCCGTATTGATAGCAATAGGGGAATAGCTACCAGCTTACGGTTTTTTGATAAAAATGAACAGAGGTAGAGCCTTCGATTAAGAAGGCTCTAAGGAGAAGATTATTCGTTGACTAATACGGCAGAGATAAATGGTTCTTCTTCTTTACGTAGAGTGAGGATTTCACAGCCGTTATCCGTTACGACTAATGTGTGCTCATATTGTGCTGACCAACCGCGGTCTTTGGTTTTAACTGTCCAGCCATCTTTCATGGTACGAATGCGGTGATCACCTGTGTTGACCATTGGCTCAATGGTAAAAGTCATCCCTTTTTGCAGGACTACGCCACTGTCATCAGCGTCATAGTGCAGAACTTGTGGCTCTTCATGGAAACCTTGTCCAATGCCGTGGCCGCAATATTCACGTACAACCGAGAAATCTTGTTTTTCGACAAATTCTTGAATAGCTTTGCCCAGAGTACGTAAGCGAATACCCGGTTTAACCATACGGATTGCTAGATACAAGCTGTCTAAAGTGACTTGGCAAAGGCGTTCACCTTGAATCGTCGGTTTACCTACGATAAACATTTTGGAGGTATCGCCATGGAAACCCTCTTTAATGACGGTGACATCAATATTGACAATATCGCCATCTTTTAAAATCTTATCGTCGCTAGGAATGCCGTGGCAGATAACATCATTGACAGAAATACAAACAGATTTAGGAAAACCGTGGTAATCCAAGCATGCAGGGAT
Source organism: Providencia sp. PROV205 (assembly GCF_028479505.1). Taxonomy (NCBI): domain Bacteria; kingdom Pseudomonadati; phylum Pseudomonadota; class Gammaproteobacteria; order Enterobacterales; family Morganellaceae; genus Providencia; species Providencia sp. PROV205. Next base: position 52,361 of record NZ_JAMPNU010000003.1, read on the forward strand.
AGCTTTCTGCACATCAACAATGTGTTGATGACATAGGCGGTCTAATTCACCTGTACTAACACCCGGCACAACGTGCGGTGCAATCATTTCTAATACTTCAGCTGCTAAGCGACCAGCAACGCGCATTTTCTGAATATCTTCTTCAGTTTTGATAATAATAGCCATGAGTCCAGTCCATTCATGCCATTAGTGCTTAATGACATGCTAAATAAGAGGGTTTGAAAATGGAGGTTGAATACCATTTTTTACATCGATAAGACGTATGGTAACAGCCACCGCATTTTCTGCCAACTAGCTAACGATAGATTCGAAAGTTGAAGTTGTTTGTAGGATAGGTGATGAGAGGGGATTGGCTTGTTCATTTTGAGCCTTGCGTAGCACAAAATGCAAATAACTAACCGCAAGAGAGATATAAGAAGTATGTGAAACAATAAAAACCATTCTTTAAATAGGGCTTTTTTATCTAATCAAAAAGCGTCTATAATTATAAAGTGCGATTGCTCCGATTAAATCAACTTCACTGCCATTTTTGTGAGCGAAAAAAACAACAAAAGTTGGCTTCTAAGTTGGTTTTATGGTATAAAGCGCGCCGGCAATCCATATTATTTCTTATCACCATCATCGAAATGTCATTTTATGGCATCAATATGAAGTGGCTAATGAGAAGTTTGGATGTGCGAAACTTAAAACTCAATTGTGTAATAACACACACAAATCGACACGTGCACCGGGGTGCTCTTATGCGTTTAAACGCAGCTTTGGAGTCGGTAGCATGGGATTTGTGGAGGCATAACCCCAATTACTTAAATACAGAGGTATTAAATGGCAACTGTTTCCATGCGCGATATGTTACAAGCAGGCGTACACTTTGGTCACCAGACTCGTTACTGGAACCCAAAAATGAAACCTTTCATTTTCGGTGCGCGTAACAAAGTTCATATCATCAACCTGGAAAAAACTGTTCCAATGTTCAACGAAGCTCTGGCTGAGTTGACTAAAATTGCTTCTCGTAAAGGCAAGATTCTGTTTGTCGGTACTAAACGTGCTGCAAGCGAAGCCGTTCAAGAAGCTGCTAACAGCTGTGATCAGTATTTCGTTAACCACCGTTGGTTAGGCGGAATGTTGACTAACTGGAAAACCGTTCGTCAGTCAATCAAACGTCTGAAAGATTTAGAAGTTCAATCACAAGACGGTACTTTCGACAAACTGACTAAGAAAGAAGCGCTGATGCGTACTCGTGAACTTGGTAAGTTAGAAAACAGCTTAGGCGGTATCAAAGATATGGGCGGTTTACCTGACGCTCTGTTCGTTATCGATGCAGACCACGAACACATCGCTATTAAAGAAGCAAACAACTTGGGTATCCCAGTATTTGCTATTGTTGATACTAACTCTGATCCAGACGGTATCGACTTCATTATCCCTGGTAACGATGATGCAATCCGTGCAATCAAATTGTATCTGGGCGCTGTAGCAAGCACCGTTCGTGAAGGTCGTTCACAAGATCTGGCTGTTCAAGCAGAAGAAAGCTTAGTAGAAGCTGAATAATAAGGTTTAAACCCTTATTTAGGTATTGCTATACAGGTACTGCTATATGTTAGAAGGGGCCTGATTTAGGCCCCTTTTATATATGAATCAGAACTATCCACGTGGGGAAAATTCCCACGGGGAATATCGAGGAATAAATCACATGTCTGGAATTACCGCTGCATTGGTAAAAGAACTGCGCGAACGTACTGGCGCAGGTATGATGGAATGTAAAAAAGCACTTGTTGAAGCTAATGGCGACATCGAATTAGCGATTGATAACATGCGTAAATCAGGTCAAGCAAAAGCGGCTAAAAAAGCAGGTCGCGTTGCAGCTGAAGGTGTTATCCTGACTGAAGTTTTCAACGGTGGTAAAACAGGTGCTCTGGTTGAGCTGAACTGCGAAACTGACTTCGTCGCTAAAGACGCAGGTTTCTTAGCATTCGGTAAAGAAGTTTTAGCTTCTGTTGTTGCTGACAAAAATGCAGACATCGATGCACTGAAAGCAAAATTCGAAGAAGCTCGTACAACATTAGTTGCGAAAATTGGTGAAAACATCAATATTCGTCGCGTTGCTATTCTGGAAGGCGCACAAGTAGGTAGCTACCTGCACGGTGCTCGTATTGGTGTTTTAGTTGCGGCTGAAGGCGCTGACGAAGAATTACTGAAACACATTGCTATGCACATCGCTGCAAGCAAACCTGAATATGTGACTCCAGATGATGTTCCTGCTGATGTTGTTGCTCACGAGCATCAAATCCAGTTAGACATCGCTATGCAATCTGGTAAACCACGCGAAATCGCAGAAAAAATGGTTATCGGTCGCATGAACAAATTCACTGGCGAAATCTCTCTGACTGGCCAGCCTTTCGTAATGGACCCAAGCAAATCTGTTGGTGACTTACTGAAAGAGAAAGGTGCTACTGTTTCTGGTTTCCTTCGTTTCGAAGTAGGTGAAGGTATCGAGAAAGTTGAAACTGACTTTGCAGCAGAAGTTGCTGCAATGAGCAAGTAATCAACTAAGGGCCGCCAATTGGCGGCTCTGTTTTATATACGTCTATTTAAAAATTTAGGTATGTAGAAAACTGTGATTCTACGTATGTTACCCCAATAAATATCTGTTAGGACAGAACACCATGGCAACCAATGCAAAACCCGTTTATCAGCGTATTCTGCTTAAATTAAGTGGCGAAGCCTTACAAGGCGCAGAAGGTTTTGGTATCGATGCTAGCGTTTTAGATCGTATGGCTCAGGAAATCAAAGAACTCATAGAACTGGGTATACAGGTCGGTGTGGTTATTGGCGGTGGTAACCTGTTTCGTGGTGCTGGTTTGGCACAAGCTGGAATGAACCGTGTTGTCGGAGACCACATGGGGATGCTAGCAACTGTGATGAACGGACTCGCGATGCGTGATGCATTACATCGCGCCTATGTGAATGCAAGACTGATGTCTGCAATTCCACTTAACGGTGTCTGTGATAACTATAGCTGGGCAGAGGCCATTAGCTTGTTACGTCACGGCCGTGTTGTTATTTTTTCTGCAGGAACAGGCAATCCATTCTTTACAACAGACTCCGCTGCATGCTTACGTGGCATTGAAATTGAAGCGGATGTTGTGTTGAAGGCGACAAAAGTTGATGGTGTGTATTCAGCAGACCCGGCTAAAGACCCTGATGCAGTCCTTTATGAAAATCTGAGTTACCAAGAAGTTTTAGAACGTGAACTCAAAGTGATGGACTTAGCTGCGTTCACATTAGCACGTGACCATAACTTACCGATCCGCGTATTCAATATGAATAAACCGGGCGCTTTACGACGCGTGGTTATGGGTGAAAATGAAGGAACTCTGATTTCTCACAATTAATACTCAGAGACATGACCTGAGTTTAAATGTATTATCTAGCATATAAATTCAGACTATTTAAGCGAGGTCGCATCGCGGCCTTTAATAACCAGTTCTTAAGGGTTGAAAACGTGATTAATGAAATCCAAAAAGATGCTCAAGACCGTATGGAAAAGAGCCTTGAAGCATTCAAAAACCAAATTAGTAAAGTTCGTACAGGCCGTGCATCGCCAAGCCTGTTAGATGGTATTACTGTTGAATATTACGGTTCAGCAACACCTCTGCGCCAATTAGCAAACGTCACTGTTGAAGATTCACGCACATTAGCGATTTCTGTATTTGACCGCAGTATGTCACCTGCGATTGAAAAAGCGATTATGGCGTCTGACTTAGGTCTGAACCCATCATCTGCGGGTACCGTGATCCGTGTTCCACTTCCTCCATTAACGGAAGAGCGTCGTAAAGACTTAATTAAAGTGGTTCGTGGTGAAGCAGAACAAGGCCGTATTGCTGTTCGTAACGTTCGCCGTGATGCTAACGACAAAGTAAAAGCTTTACTGAAAGATAAAGAAATCAGTGAAGATGATGAGCGCCGTTCACAGGATGATATCCAAAAGCTGACTGATAACTTCATCAAAAAAGTTGATGAGTCATTAGCGCAAAAAGAAGCGGAGCTGATGGAGTTTTAATCCATCATGATAATAAAGCCACCAAAGCAAACAACTGTAAAAGTGTGCGCTAGCGTGGCTTTATTATTTTCATATCTATTAATAAATCCTTTCCAATCATTAAGCTGATATAATCTCAGTATTGAATTAATACAGAGCAACCAATCACTATGAAACGTCTGACAATCCTGGGTTCTACAGGTTCAATTGGTACCAATACACTTTCTGTTGTTCGCCAAAATCCCGAAAAATTTCAAATTACCGCTTTAGTGGCAGGAAAGAATGTCACTGAAATGGCGAAACAGTGCCTTGAGTTTAATCCGAAATATGTCTCAATGGCGGATGAATCATCAGCAAAAGCGTTAAAAGCTATTTTGACCGAGAACAATTGCAAAACTGAGGTTTTGTCAGGAAAACAAGCTGCGATTGACCTTGCTGGTCTTGATGATGCAGACCAAGTGATGTCAGCAATTACCGGGGTTGCCGGTTTACTTCCTACTCTAGCGGCAATACGCAAAGGTAAAAGAATATTATTAGCGAATAAAGAGTCTTTAATTACCAGTGGCCGTTTATTCTTTAATGAGATTCGCAAGCACAATGCAACTGTGTTTCCTATTGATAGTGAGCATAATGCTATCTTCCAAAGTTTACCTGAAATTATTCAATTAAATTTAGGTTTCTCTGATTTGTCTGCCTCGGGTATTTCGAGCATCGTATTAACAGGTTCAGGTGGCCCATTTAGAGATACACCGTTATCGCATTTTGATAATGTGACCCCTGATGAAGCGTGTAACCACCCAAATTGGTCGATGGGACGAAAAATATCAGTAGATTCTGCGACAATGATGAACAAAGGTCTAGAATATATTGAGGCTTGCTACTTTTTTAATGCGAGTGCTGAGCAAATGGAAGTGATTATCCATCCTCAATCTGTTATTCATTCCATGGTTCGGTATAAAGATGGTAGCGTGATAGCACAGTTGGGCACGCCAGATATGCGTACACCAATTTCATACAGTATGGCTTATCCCCAGCGTATCATGTCTGGTGCGAAACCGCTTGATTTTGCAACTCTTTCATCATTAACGTTTGTTCAGCCTGACTATCAACGTTATCCTTGCTTGAAGCTCGCAATCGATGCCTGTCATCAAGGGCAAGCCGCTACAACTGCACTTAATGGTGCGAATGAAATGACCGTTGCTGCTTTTCTTGAAGGTAAAATACGCTTTACGGATATAGCAAAAATTAACCACAATGTATTAGAAAACCAAGTTTTTTCTGAACCAGTTTCGATTGAAGAGGTCTTAGAAATCGACGGATGGGCGCGCAAAAATGCAGAAAAAATAATCGCTCAGACAATTTAAAGCTGGTATGTGTTTTATTTAGTTGCTGTCAGCCATAATAACTCTTTAATATGTGACGTGTTAAAAAAAAGAAAAATAACATAGTACCTCTTAGAGATTTAAGGATGTGTCTTATCAGCAAACTCAATAATAGTAGTTATTATTGGTCTGTTTACTCAAAGTGGTACTCACAAGGATTAATATTTAATGAACTCTAGTGGTGAAAATCTCTCTGATTCAATGATACCTAAGCATGTTGCTATCATTATGGATGGTAATGGCCGATGGGCTAAACAAAGAGGGAAGCTCAGAATTACAGGTCATAAGGCAGGCGTTGAATCTGTCCGTAATTCTGTGCGCTTTGCGGTAAAAAATAAAATTAGTTCTCTGACATTGTATGCATTTAGTAGTGAAAACTGGAGAAGGCCAGAGAAAGAAGTCAGTTCTCTAATGGAACTCTTTGTTTTTGCTCTTGATAATGAAGTTAAAAACTTACATAAAAACAATGTGAAACTGAAAATTATTGGTGATGTTAGTCGTTTTAGTGAACGTCTCAGAAAAAGAATTGATAAGGCGGAAGCATTAACGCAAAACAATACTGGATTAAAACTGAATATTGCAGCGAACTATGGTGGCCGCTGGGATATTAGTAACAGTGTAAAACAAGTATTTGCAAAGGTTCAAAGTGGTGAGCTTTCTATTGATGACATCAATGAAGAAAGTATCGACAACCATATTTGTATGCATGACCAAGAGAATGTTGATTTAGTCATAAGAACGGGGGGGGAGCACCGTATTAGCAACTTCCTATTATGGCAAGTCGCCTATGCGGAATTTTATTTCACCAACGTTTTGTGGCCAGATTTTGATGAAATGGTGTTTCAAAGTGCAGTTGATGCTTTTAGTCAGCGTGAGCGCCGTTATGGTGGAGCTGAATCAGATGATGAACTGGGCAAAGAATAGGGGAAAGATGTGCTGAAATATCGTTTGCTTACTGCGATAGTCTTAATACCGATTGTTATTGCAGCGCTGTTTTTACTTTCTCCAGCGAATTTTGGGGTTGTCGTGATTGCGGTTTGTGCTTTAGGCGCTTGGGAATGGGCGCAATTTGTCGGCTGGCACTCACAAGCTAAGCGTATAGGCTTAGCGGTTGTATTTGCAGCTATATTACTTGCAATGCAATTTTCTATTTCCGACATAAATCAGTTTTCCACTGAACCGATGATCCTATATGGCCTATGGGCAGGCCTTATTTGGTGGGGAATTGCCATTATTTTAGTGGTTACCTATCCCGCATCTGCTGCTTGGGGTAACTCCGTCATTATTCGATTGTTATTTGGCGTATTAACGATTATCCCGTTTTATTGTGGAATGATGGTTTTAAGAACCGTTGGTTATCAAAGTGATACATTCTTCGGTGCGTGGTGGTTATTGTATGTCATGTTGCTGGTCTGGGGCGCGGATTCAGGTGCTTATGCATTTGGTCGTACTATTGGGCGCAACAAAATGGCACCTAAGGTATCACCCGGTAAAACATGGGAAGGTTTAGTTGGAGGCCTTATAACTGCTGGGGTTATTTCATGGTTATTTAGTGCCTTTGCGCCAATTCCAGTGATGCCTGATTATTTGCTAGTGACTTCAATTATTGTTGTTGTAGTATCTGTGTTTGGTGATTTAACCGAAAGTATGTTTAAGCGCCAATCAGGTATTAAAGATAGTAGCCACTTAATTCCAGGGCATGGCGGTATTTTGGATCGTATTGATAGCCTGACAGCCGCGATTCCTGTTTTTGCTGGGCTAAATTTGTTAATTTTTAACGGTTTTGGTCTTTAGGAAGATACATGGGATTTATTTGGAGTTTAGTTGCATTTATTATCGCGATAGGCGTGTTAATTACAGTACATGAGTTCGGCCACTACTGGGTTGCTCGTCGCTGTGGTGTCTATGTTGAACGCTTCTCTATTGGGTTTGGCAAAACGTTATGGCGCAAAGTCGATAAACATGGCACTGAATTTGTTTTAGCGATGATCCCGCTAGGGGGTTATGTCAAAATGCTTGACGAGCGAGTGGGGAGCGTTTCTCCTGAGCGTCGTCATCAAGCGTTTAATAATAAAACAGTAGGTCAACGAGCGGCCATTATTAGTGCGGGGCCAATTGCGAACTTTTTATTAGCAATTGTTGTCTATTGGATAGTCTTTATGATTGGTATTCCTTCTGTGAAACCTATCATTGAAGACGTAAAACCAGGTTCTATTGCGGCAACTGCAAATTTTGAACCAAAAATGGAACTAAAATCCATTGATGGTATCGAAACTCCTGACTGGAATTCAGTTCGCTTAGCATTGGTCGGCAAAATAGGCGACCGCGAGCTGACAGCTCAAGTACTACCAAATGGTTATAATGAACCGATTACAAAAACAGTTGATTTAACGACTTGGCAGCTTGATCCTGAGAAACAAGATCCAATTTTGTCGGTAGGTATAATGCCCGTTTCTGCAAGAATTGACCCTGTTATCCAAAAAGTGACGCAAGGGTTAGCTGGTGAACGAGCAGGCTTACAGAAAGGCGACAGAATAGTCAGTGTTAACGGGGAAGTATTAGGCCTTTGGAACCCTGTAACGCGCATTATTCGTAATAACCCAGGCGTTCCGTTAAAACTTGAAGTACAACGGTCGCAACAATTGATTTCACTCACGCTGACCCCTGATAGCCAAAATGGGCAGCGTGGAGAGAAAATTGGGTTTGCAGGTGTAGAACTTTCAGTGTTACCGTTAGCAGATGAATATAAAATGGTGCAACAATATGGGCCATTTTCTGCGTTTTACCAAGCCAGTGATAAGACGTGGCAGTTAATGAAGTTGACGGTCAATATGATGGGTAAACTGGTTGTTGGGGATGTCAAACTCAATAACTTGAGCGGTCCGATATCTATCGCTAAAGGCGCGGGGGTATCCGCCGAATCAGGCTTGGTATATTATTTGATGTTTATTGCGCTTATTAGCGTCAATTTAGGTATCATCAATCTGTTTCCATTGCCTGTTTTAGATGGGGGGCACTTGCTCTTCTTATTAATTGAAAAAATTAAAGGAAGTCCGGTGTCTGAGCGAGTACAAGACTTTAGTTTTCGGATAGGTGCAATGGCATTGATTCTGTTAATGGGACTTGCACTTTTTAATGATTTCTCTCGCTTCTAATTTTTGTAAGCTGGGGACCAGTAAGGAATACGCATAACAACGATGGCGATGAAAAAGTTGCTCATAGCGTCGCTGCTTTTCGGCAGCGCCACTGCATACGGTTCAGACGGATTCGTAGTTAAAGACATTCGTTTCGAAGGTCTACAACGCGTCGCCGTTGGTGCAGCATTATTGAACATGCCAGTTAGGGTTGGCGATTCAGTTGATAACGATGATATCAGCCGTTCGATCCGTTCCCTATTTTCAACCGGTAACTTCGAAGATGTTAGGGTCCTGCGTGATGGAAACACGCTGATCGTTCAAGTTAAAGAGCGGCCAACGATTGCAAGTATCACCTTTACAGGTAATAAGTCTGTTAAAGATGATATGCTCAAGCAGAACTTGGAAGCTTCGAATATCCGCGTTGGTGAGGCACTTGACCGCACGACAATTGCGAATATCGAAAAAGGTTTAGAAGACTTTTACTATAGCGTTGGTAAATATAATGCAACAGTAAAAGCTGTTGTAACACCTTTGCCGCGTAACCGTGTGGATTTAAAATTTGTTTTCTCTGAAGGTGTTTCAGCTCAAATTCAGCAAATTAATATTGTGGGTAATAAAAATTACACTACAGCAGAATTAGTTAATAAGCTGCAATTGCGTGATGATGTACCTTGGTGGAACCTTGCTGCAGACCAAAAATATCAGAAGCAAAAACTGGCGGGTGATTTAGAAACGCTGCGCAGTTTTTATCTTGATCGTGGATATGCACGTTTTAATATTGACTCCACGCAAGTCAGTCTGACCCCAGATAAAAAAGGCATTTATATTACGATTAACATCACAGAAGGCGACCAGTATAAAATATCTGGCGTCGAGGTTAATGGTAATACTGCGGAACACTTAGCCGAGATCCAAGAGCTTATCACTATCACACCGGGAGAGTTATATAACGGTGCTCAAGTGACGAGCATGGAAAACAAAATCAAAGATATGTTTGGCCGTTATGGTTATGCGTATCCTCGAGTCATGACACAGCCTGAAATCAACGATGCAGATAAAACAGTTAAATTGCATTTAAATATTGATGCAGGTAACCGTTTCTATGTACGTGAAATTCGTTTCCAAGGTAATGACACCAGTAAAGATACCGTTTTACGCCGTGAAATGCGTCAAATGGAAGGTGCATGGCTCGGAAATGACCTTGTTGAGCTAGGTAAAGAACGTTTGAATCGTACTGGTTACTTTGAAACGGTTGATGTTGAAACTCAACGTGTTCCTGGTAGCCCTGACCAAGTTGATGTTATCTACAAGGTTAAAGAGCGTAATACAGGTTCAATGAACTTCGGTATCGGTTTTGGTACTGAAAGTGGTGTAAGTTTCCAAGTTGGGGTTACACAAGATAACTGGCTGGGCACTGGTAATGCGGTTGGTATTAACGCAAGTAAAAATGACTACTCAACTAACGTTGAATTCTCATTTACTGACCCGTATTTCACGGTTAATGGTGTGAGCTTAGGCGGTCGTATTTTCTATAACGACTTTAGTGCGAAAGATGCTGACTTGTCAGGCTATAACAACAAAACGTATGGCCTAGACAGTTTCTTAAGCTTCCCATTCAATGAAAATAACTCTTTCCGTGTCGGTGCGGGTTATGTTCATAACCGACTTTCAGATATGCGTGCTCAAGCTGCTATGTGGGATTACCTTGATTCTATGGGTAAAAATCCACCAGTTACAGAAAATGGACGCAATAAAGAAAGCTTTGATGCGGATGACTTTACGCTCAACTTAGGTTGGACTTATAACTCGTTAAATCGTGGTTTCTTCCCGACATCGGGTAATAAAACAAACGTATCGGCTAAAGTGACAATACCTGGCTCTGATAACGAATACTATAAACTGCGCTTTGATACAGCACAGTATTACCCACTGGATGAAGACGAAAGTTGGGTCGTTCTGGGGCGTGCACAAGCAGGTTATGGCGACGGTATTGGTAGCAAGCAAATGCCATTCTATGAAAACTTCTATGCGGGTGGTTCAAGCACCATTCGTGGTTTCCGTTCGAATAATATCGGTCCAAAAGCGGTTTACCTGAAGAAAGTTAATGGAAAAGATGGTCCAGAGCCTGGAAGCCCATCAAGTGATGCGGTCGGTGGTAATGCGATGTACGCAGCATCATTTGAATTAATCACTCCGACTCCATTTATTGATGAAAAATATTCGAACTCAGTTCGTACATCTTTGTTCGTTGATGCGGGTACGGTATGGGACACTAATTGGAATAGTATTCCAGCAGCTTGGCGTGCAGGTATGCCTGACTATGGTAAGGCATCTAACATTCGAGCTTCTGCGGGTGTGGCTTTACAATGGATGTCCCCACTTGGACCACTGGTCTTCTCCTATGCGCAGCCAATTAAAGACTACGAAGGGGATAAATCAGAACAGTTCCAATTTAATATTGGTAGAACGTGGTAATCTACTACAGTTTCTACTTATGATGGCTCCCATGATTTCATGGGAGCAACCAAAATTTCCAGCCATACGTATGGGTTAAGGAGTTTAGTGTGAAAAAATTGTTGTGTGCAGCGGGTGTGAGTATTGCTTTAGCAATGTCTGCGGGTGCTTATGCTGAGAAAATCGCTATCGTCAATGTTGGTGAAATTTTCCAAAATATGCCTGCGCGTGAAGCCGTTGCTAAACAGCTTGAAAGTGAATTCAAAAGTCGTGCTACTGAGTTACAAAATCTAGAAAAAGATTTGCAAACTCGTGTTGAAAAATTGCGCCGTGATGGTGCAACAATGAAACAAAGTGAGCGCGAAAAGCTTGAATCTGAACTCATGACTAAACGTGATCAATTTGCTGAAAAAGCTCAAAAATTTGAAGAAGACAACCGTCGTCGTCAAGGTGAAGAGCGTACTAAAATTTTAACTCGTATTCAGAACTCTATTAAGTCTGTTGCAGCTAAAGAAGGCTATGATGTCGTTATCGATGCAAATGCAGTTGCTTATGCAAAAGATAGCGTTGACATTACAAGTCAGGTTCAAAAACAGGTTAAATAATAGATGTCTTCAATTCGATTGGCTGACCTTGCTCAGCAGTTGAATGCGCAATTACACGGTGATGGTGATATTACCATCACCGGTATTGCTCCAATGCATTCAGCGAATAATCAACAGATTACTTTTCTATCTGATAGCCGTTATAGCGATAAATTGGCTGATTGCCAAGCTGCAGCGGTGGTTCTCACAGCAAAAGATCTCGAAGCCTGCAAAGTCGCAGCACTGGTTGTTGATAACCCGTATCTGGCTTATGCGAAAATGGCTCAAATTATGGATACAACGCCAAGTCCGGCTGAAGATATCCATGCATCAGCGGTCATTGCTGATGATGCAAAACTTGGTAAGAATGTCGCAATTGGCGCAAATGCGGTTATCGAAAGTGGTGTTGAGCTTGGCGATAATGTGGTGATTGGCGCAGGTTGTTTTGTGGGCAAAAATACGCGTATTGGTACAGGAACCCGTTTGTGGGCGAATGTCAGCGTATACCACAATGTTGAGATTGGCGAACACTGTTTGGTTCAATCTGGCACAGTAATTGGCTCTGATGGTTTCGGCTATGCGAATGATCGTGGTAATTGGATCAAAATTCCTCAATTAGGCACGGTGATCATCGGCGATCGTGTTGAGATCGGTGCGAGCACGACCATTGACCGCGGTGCTTTAGATAACACAGTGATTGGTAATGGGGTTATTATCGATAACCAGTGCCAAATTGCACATAATGTCATAATTGGTGATAATACCGCGGTTGCTGGTGGTGTTATCATGGCGGGTAGTTTAAAAATCGGCCGCTACTGTATGATTGGTGGTGCTAGTGTCATCAACGGCCATATGGAAATTTGCGATAAGGTCACAGTAACAGGAATGGGGATGGTCATGAGACCTATCACTGAACCGGGAGTGTATTCTTCGGGGATCCCTTTACAGCCTAATAAATCTTGGCGTAAAACAGCTGCTTTAGTCTTAAATATCAATGAGATGAATAAGCGCCTGAAACATGTCGAGCGTGAATTAGATAGCCAAAATCAAAAAAATCAGTAATCATTTTGTAATTCAGGCTAAAATAGTTATCTGAGTTACGTTTTCCGGCCTGCCAGTTAACCTAATCTAAGGTTAAAGCAGGCCGATTCATTAATTAAACCGTATTAATAGACAGGAAGAGTATTTCGATGAGTGATAATCATACTCTGAATATAGAAGAAATCTTAGAACTGCTTCCACACCGTTACCCATTCCTTTTGGTTGACCGTGTATTAGATTTTGAAAAAGGCAAATCATTGCGTGCAGTGAAAAATGTGTCATTTAACGAGCCATTTTTCCAAGGGCACTTCCCAAGCAAACCCATTTTTCCTGGCGTATTAATTTTAGAAGCCATGGCACAAGCAACTGGGATCCTTGCGTTTAAAAGCGTTGGGAAATTAGAGCCTGGTGAGTTGTACTATTTTGCAGCGATAGACAATGCGCGTTTTAAACGTCCAGTTCTGCCTGGGGACCAAATGGTCTTAGAAGTTGAATTTATCAAAGAACGTCGCGGAGTTGCACGTTTTAAAGGTGTTGCTAAAGTTGATGGAGAAGTGGCCTGCGAAGCAGAAATGATGTGCGCCCGTCGCCGTGAGGTCTGATATGATTGATAATACAGCCTATATTCATCCATCTTCTATCGTAGAAGATGGAGCTATCATCGGTGCCAATGTTCAAATTGGCCCTTTTTGCTATATTGGCGCGAATGTCGAAATTGGCGAAGGTACTGAGTTGAAATCTCATGTTGTCGTTAATGGTCATACAAAAATAGGCCGTGACAATGTGATTTTCCAGTTCGCTTCCATCGGTGAAATTAACCAAGATCTTAAATACCAAGGTGAACCAACGCGAGTTGAAATCGGGGATAGAAACCGTATTCGCGAAAGCGTCACTATTCACCGTGGTACCGTTCAAGATGTTGGCCTGACAAAAGTGGGCAACGACAATTTACTGATGGTGAATGTGCACATTGCCCATGATTGTATCATTGGAAACCGTTGTATTATTGCAAATAACGGTACGCTAGGTGGTCATGTAACATTGGGTGATTATGCCATTATTGGTGGTATGACCGCAGTTCACCAATTTTGTAAAATTGGTGCTCATGTCATGGTTGGTGGTTGTTCTGGTGTTGCACAAGACGTGCCGCCTTATGTCATTGCACAAGGTAACCACGCGACACCATTTGGTTTAAATCTTGAAGGTTTAAAACGCCGTGGTTTTGAAAAAGAATCACTACATGCTATCCGTAATGCATACAAGGTGTTGTATCGTTCAGGCAAATCGTTAGAAGAAGCCCGTGAAGAGATCGCAGAAATGGCAAAAGCCAATGAACACGTTAAAGTGTTTAGTGATTTCTTAGAGGATTCAGCGCAGTCTAAACGTGGTATTATTCGTTAATCTAGCATTAATGAATCGAGGCCTTTAATAAGGAGCGAATTTCGGTGAATAATAGCCGCCCACTTACTATTGGCCTTGTTGCCGGAGAAACATCTGGCGATATTCTCGGTGCAGGGCTTATCCGTGCACTTAAAGAACAAATACCGGATGCTCGCTTTGTTGGTGTCGCTGGCCCTTTAATGCAAGCCGAGGGTTGCGAAGCTTGGTATGAAATGGAAGAGCTTGCTGTCATGGGCATTGTTGAAGTCCTTGGCCGCCTGCCTAGGTTATTATCCATCCGTAAGGATTTAACCCAGCGTTTTACCGAACTGCAACCCGATGTTTTTGTTGGAATTGATGCCCCTGATTTTAATATTACCTTAGAAGGTCGTTTAAAATCGAAAGGTATCAAAACTATTCATTACGTTAGCCCATCAGTTTGGGCGTGGCGCCAAAAGCGGGTATTTAAAATTGGTCGTTCAACGAATTTAGTATTAGCTTTCTTACCTTTTGAAAAAGCATTTTACGATCGTTTTAATGTTCCTTGCCGTTTTATCGGGCACACAATGGCCGATGCCATTCCATTACACCCTGATAAACAAGCCGCTCGACATCGGCTGAATATTCCTGAGCATGTCAAATGTTTAGCTTTACTGCCGGGAAGTCGTCATTCAGAAGTCGAAATGCTAAGCGCAGATTTTCTCAATACAGCGAAAATATTACAGCGTAATATCCCAGATTTACATATTGTGGTGCCGCTGGTGAATGAAAAACGCCGCCAGCAGTTTGATGAGATAAAACAAAATACTACGCCTGAACTGCAAATTCATATTTTAGATGGACAAGCTCGTGATGCAATGATTGCAGCTGATGCGACTTTATTAGCGTCAGGAACGGCAGCACTTGAATGTATGCTAACAAAGTGCCCAATGGTAGTGGGGTATCGTATGAAACCTTTCACCTTCTGGTTAGCAAAACGGTTAGTGAAAACGCCATATGTTTCTTTGCCTAATTTGTTAGCAGGAAAAGAGATTGTCAAAGAGTTACTACAAGAGGAATGCCAGCCTGATAAACTCGCACAGCAGTTGCTTCCACTCCTAGAGGGTGGCGAGCGGGTTGAAAACCTGAAAGAAACTTTTTTACAATTACATCAGCTTATTTGTTGTGATGCAGATAAACAAGCGGCTGAAGCAGTATTAGAGATGGTCAAAAATTAATGGAATTTATTTATCCAAAAGCAAATTTAATTGCTGGTGTTGATGAAGTGGGTCGAGGCCCCTTAGTTGGAGCTGTAGTAACGGCAGCTGTGATCCTTGATCCCAATAAGCCAATTATAGGGCTGGCAGACTCAAAAAAACTCACCGAAAAAAAACGTGAGAAATTATTTGATGAAATTCAGGAAAAAGCGCTGTGTTGGTGCATTGGCCGCGCAGAGCCAGAAGAAATTGATAATATAAATATATTACACGCAACCATGTTAGCGATGCAGCGCGCTGTTGCGGGTTTATCCATTGTTCCTGAGTATGTTCTCATTGATGGCAACCGTTGCCCTGAGTTACCAATGCCTTCACAGGCAGTAATTAAAGGCGACAGTCTAGTACAAGAAATTAGCGCAGCATCCATTTTAGCTAAAGTGATTAGAGATAGGGAAATGGTCGAGTTAGACAAAGCTTTCCCTGAGTATGGCTTTGCGAAGCATAAAGGCTACCCAACGGCTTATCATTTAGAAAAATTGGCGCAGCATGGCGCAACTGAATTCCATCGTAAAAGCTTTGCTCCTGTGAGAAAAGCTTTAGACAGCAATAAGTAGGTATTAGGTCGATGGCATCACCTCGTTTTATTCATTTACGCGTCCACAGTGACTATTCCATGATTGATGGGCTAGCCAAAACGGGGCCACTGGTTAAAAAAGTGGCTTCGATGGGCATGCCTGCATTTGCGATCACCGATTTTACTAACCTTTGTGGGTTAGTCCGGTTTTATGGTGCAGCGCATGGGGCGGGGATCAAGCCAATTATTGGTGCTGATTTTTATGTGGAAAGTGAATTATTAGGTGATGAAATATCTCACTTAACTGTTTTGGCACGTAATAATGAAGGTTATCAAAACCTTACCCTACTGATTTCTGAAGCATATCAAAAAGGTTATGGTGCAGTTGGGCCAACCATAAAGCGTGAATGGTTAGCCAAGCATAAAGACGGCTTGATTTTACTGTCCGGTGGCCGTAAAGGGGATGTCGGGCAATTTCTATTAAGGGGAAATCAAGCCTTAGTGGATGAGTGCCTTGAATTCTATGAAACCCATTTTCCAGATAGCTACTATTTAGAATTGGTTAGAACAGGGCGGCCTGATGAAGAAAGTTATCTACATGCGGCTGTCGAGTTAGCGACTAAAAAAGGCCTACCTGTCGTTGCAACGAATGATGTTTGTTTCATTGAAAGTAGTGATTTTGACGCTCATGAAATACGTGTTGCTATTCATGATGGTTTTACATTAGCCGATCCCAAAAGGCCTAAAAATTATAGCCCTCAGCAATATTTACGTTCCGAAGAAGAGATGTGTGAGCTGTTTGCTGACATCCCTGAAGCGCTAGAAAACAGTGTAGAAATTGCTAAGCGTTGTAATGTGACGATCCGTTTAGGTGAATACTTCTTACCTCAATTCCCGACAGGGGATATGAAAACAGAAGACTTTTTAGTTATGCGCTCTAAAGAAGGGCTCGAAGAGCGTTTAGAATTTCTGTTTCCTGATGAAAAAGTCAGGGCAGAAAAACGTCCTGAGTACGATGAACGTTTAGAAATCGAACTCAACGTAATCAACCAAATGGGTTTCCCCGGCTACTTCTTGATCGTTATGGAGTTTATCCAATGGTCGAAGGATAATGGCGTACCCGTTGGGCCAGGACGAGGCTCCGGGGCGGGTTCCCTTGTTGCTTATGCATTAAAAATTACCGACCTTGACCCGCTGGAATTTGATTTACTATTTGAGCGTTTCTTGAACCCTGAGCGTGTTTCCATGCCTGACTTTGACGTCGATTTCTGCATGGAAAAACGAGACCAAGTGATTGATCACGTGGCTCAAATGTATGGCCGTGAGGCAGTTTCTCAAATCATTACCTTTGGTACGATGGCGGCAAAAGCGGTGATCCGAGATGTTGGTCGTGTACTCGGGCACCCATATGGTTTTGTGGATAGAATTTCGAAATTAGTGCCGCCAGATCCCGGTATGACACTGGAAAAAGCGTTCGAAGCAGAACCTCAGCTCCCTGAAATTTATGAGGCTGATGAAGAGGTTAAAGCGCTTATCGATATGGCGCGTAAACTCGAAGGTGTCACACGAAATGCCGGTAAACATGCGGGTGGTGTGGTTATCGCGCCAACTAAAATTACGGACTTTGCCCCACTGTATTGCGATGCGGAAGGCAATAACCCCGTCACACAATTCGATAAAAACGATGTTGAGTATGCAGGGTTAGTTAAGTTTGACTTCCTCGGCTTACGGACGTTGACGATTATTAACTGGGCGTTGGAAATGATCAACGCGCGTCGCGCTAAGAAAAACTTAGAGCCGATTGATATTGCTGCTATTCCGCTACACGATCAAAAAAGTTTTGATATGCTGCAGCGCTCAGAAACCACAGCAGTATTCCAGTTAGAATCACGAGGAATGAAGGACTTAATTAAGCGATTACGTCCTGACTGCTTCGAGGATATGATCGCACTGGTAGCATTGTTCCGTCCAGGGCCACTGCAGTCAGGCATGGTAGATAACTTTATTGACCGTAAGCATGGTCGTGAAGAAATATCGTACCCAGATGTACAATGGCAACATGAATCATTAAAACCTGTTCTAGAGCCCACATATGGCATTATTTTATACCAAGAACAGGTTATGCAGATTGCTCAGGTTTTAGCCGGATACACGCTTGGCGGTGCAGATATGCTGCGTCGTGCGATGGGGAAAAAGAAACCTGAAGAGATGGCCAAACAACGGTCTGTTTTTGAAGAGGGATCAATCAAAAACGGGGTTGATGGCGAGCTATCGATGAAAATCTTTGACTTGGTAGAGAAATTTGCCGGTTATGGGTTTAACAAATCTCACTCAGCAGCATATGCATTAGTTTCATACCAAACACTGTGGCTCAAAGCCCACTATCCCGCTGAATTTATGGCTGCAGTCATGACCGCAGATATGGATAACACCGAAAAAGTGGTCGGTTTAGTTGATGAATGTTGGCGAATGGGCTTAAAAGTATTGCCGCCAGATATCAATAGTGGGCTTTATCACTTCCATGTGAATGATGAAGGTGAGATAGTTTACGGTATCGGTGCAATCAAAGGGGTCGGTGAAGGTCCGATTGAAGCGATTGTTGAAGCGCGTCAACAAGGCGGCATATTTAAAGAGATTTTTGACCTCTGTGCACGAGTTGATATTAAAAAAATTAACCGTCGTGTGATGGAAAAGCTTATCATGGCAGGGGCATTTGACCGATTAGGCCCTCACCGTGCAGCATTGATGTCTTCCCTTGAAGATGCGTTAAAAGCGGCTGATCAACACGCTAAAGCAGAGGCAATAGGCCAAGCAGATATGTTTGGTGTCTTAGCTGAAGCACCCGAACAAGTTGAAAGTTCATATGCAAGCGTACCTAAATGGCCAGAGCAGGTGGTATTGGATGGTGAACGCGAGACGCTTGGTTTATATTTAACAGGGCATCCAATAACGCGATACTTGAGCGAAATAGAGCGTTATACTAACGGGCTTAGATTAAAAGATGTGAACCCCACCCCTCGTGGTCAAGTGACAACTGTGGTAGGTTTAGTACTTTCAGCTAAAGTGATTACAACCAAGCGTGGAAATAGAATTGGTATTTGTACGCTTGATGATCGTTCCGGTCGTCTGGATATTATGTTATTTTCAGATGCGCTCGATAAATACCAACATATGTTGGAAAAAGACAATATCCTGATAGCCACCGGTCAGGTCAGCTTTGATGATTTCAATGGTGGTAATAAAATGACAGTGCGTGAGTTAATGGATATTAGTGAAGCAAGGGAAAAATATGCTCGAGGACTTGCAATTTCACTGTCAGATAAACAAATTAACGATCAATTGCTGAACCGGCTTCGTAGCACTCTTGAACCTCATCGTTCAGGAACGATCCCGGTTCATCTGTATTACCAGAAGGATGATGCCAGAGCCAAGCTTAAATTTGGTGTTGTTTGGCGTGTGACGCCAGTGGATCCCCTTCTGAACGATCTTCGAACTCTGCTGGGTAGTGAGCAGGTAGAATTAGAATTTGACTAAAATAGGAATATTATGAGTCTGGATTTTCTTGATTTTGAACAGCCAATCGCAGAATTAGAGGCGAAAATTGATTCTCTAACAGCGGTTAGCCGTCAAGATAACAACTTAGAAGTCAACCTAGATGAAGAGGTTGCTCGTTTACGTGAAAAAAGTGTTGAACTGACACGTAAAATTTTCTCTGATCTAGGAGCTTGGCAAATCGCTAAACTCGCTCGTCACCCACGTCGTCCATATACGTTGGATTATATTTCTCGCATATTTACTGATTTCCAAGAATTAGCGGGTGATCGTGCTTATGCAGATGATAAAGCCATTGTCGGTGGAATGGCGCGTTTAGATGGTCGCCCAGTCATGATTATTGGGCATCAGAAAGGGCGTGAGACAAAAGAAAAAATCCGTCGTAATTTTGGTATGCCAGCCCCAGAAGGTTACCGTAAGGCATTGCGTCTGATGGAACTGGCTGAGCGTTTTAACTTGCCTATTATTACCTTTATTGACACTCCAGGTGCTTATCCGGGCGTTGGTGCTGAAGAGCGCGGCCAGTCAGAAGCTATCGCACGTAATTTACGTGAAATGTCACGTTTATCAGTCCCTGTCATCTGTACCGTTATTGGTGAAGGTGGCTCTGGTGGTGCACTTGCCATCGGTGTGGGTGATAAAGTCAATATGCTGCAATACAGTACTTATTCTGTTATTTCACCAGAAGGCTGTGCTTCTATTTTATGGAAAAGTGCAGATAAAGCACCATTAGCAGCAGAGGCGATGGGGATTACTGCTCCACGTCTTAAAGAACTGAAATTAATTGATAATGTTATTCCTGAGCCATTAGGCGGTGCACATCGTAATTATGATGAAATCGCAGAACAGCTAAAAGCACGCCTGACTGAAGATTTAGATGAATTAGAAGTATTAGATGCCGAAGCGTTGAAAAACCGTCGCTATCAGCGCCTGATGGACTATGGTTATTGTTGATCATTAACCGCTAATCGTTAATAAAAAACGGGAGTTTGCTTTTTGCTAGCTCCCGTTTTTTATTCAAGCTATTTATTTTAATTATCCATCTGCTGAAAATAACAATAGATAGGGGCTAGGGTGCGACAATATAATTATTTGCTATATGCTTTTACTTGCGTATTGATATGGAGCTTTATTCCTATTGTCTCTCGTTTTGGGCAAGAAGGCATGGATAGCTTCCAATTCCTTTTCTGGTCGAACTTAATTTCAGCGATATCTGTGATTATTGTTGCACTTGCTTCAGGGTATAGACTGGCAAAATTGTTTATCTTACCAAGAGATGTACTAGTTAAAGTCTTTGTTCTTGGTTTTCTTGATTGTTTATTCTATTTGTTACTGTACTACGGCTATTCCATTGAAAATGGTATCGCCGTATTGGTCATTCAATATAGCTGGCCATTAGTTATTATCTTGTTATCAGTGGTATTGCTAAAAGACAAATTAGCGGGAAGACAAGTAGTTGGTATCATCATTGGTTTTATTGCAGTAATTATTACTTTTACCAAAGGGCAAATTACACAACTTCATGTTGAAAATCCAACAGCATTATTACTGGTTTTTAGTGGTGCATTTTGCTTTGCACTAATGTCAGTTTTTTCTCGCCAATATTCGATAGACCCCTATATTAGTACTGTGTGGTTATTTATTTTTTCAACGCTGGTTTCTTTTGTTTTACTGATATTATTTAGTGAGATGCGATTACCATCAAAAACGACTTTTTGGCCAACATTGGTTAATGGCATTTTAATCAATGGGGTGTCTTATATTTTGTGGTTCAAGGCGATGAATACAGGGCATTCGGCTAAAATTGCATCAGTGGTGTTTTTATCTCCCGTATTATCAGTGTTTTGGTTGGTCTTAATATTAAATGATGCTTTTGAAGCCGCTTATGTTGCAGGGGTATTACTAGTAATTATTTCTGGTGTTTTGTGTGTTGGTACAAAAAAACATGGTCAAAAATTATGAGAAGGGCGAATAAATGATACAGCATTCGCAAGTCATTGTTGAACGGGTTCTCAATAAAATAAATGGTATTCAAAAAATTCTAGTGGGATTTAGTGGCGGTATTGATTCAACTGTTTTATTACATGCGCTTTATCTTATTCGGCAACAGCAACTCCCTTCACTAGAAATTCGCGCTATTCATGTTCACCATGGGTTGAATAGTAAAGCAAATGAATGGGAGCAGCACTGTGCTCAATTATGTTTACAGTGGGACATTCCTTTCATTTGCAGACATGTAGTGGTTGACTCGAGCCAAAAAGGAATTGAAGCTGCGGCACGAGATGCTCGTTATCAGGCTTACCGAGAAGAATTACAAGGTGGTGAGGTGTTAGTCACAGCTCAACACCTTGATGACCAAGCAGAAACTTTCATGTTAGCGTTAAAGCGTGGCAGTGGGCCTGCTGGGTTATCTTCAATGCCTGAATTATTAGCTTTTACAGCGTGTAGTGGCTCAACATGGTTGTTACGTCCATTACTTACAACGTCTCGCATAGCGCTAGAAGCTTATATGCAAGAGCAGAAATTATCGTGGGTTGAAGACGATAGTAACCAAGATGACCGTTATGATAGAAATTTTTTGCGATTGAATATCATGCCCATTTTGGTTGAGCGCTGGCCTCACTTTTCCAGTGCAGTGGCCCGTAGTGCAGCGCTATGTGCGGAGCAAGAAAGCTTACTCGATGAATTATTAAAAGATACCCTTGAAAACATGATGGACTATCGAGGTGGGCTATTTATTGATGACCTGAAAGCCTGCTCATCATCAAAGCGTAATGCACTCATCCGTCGCTGGGTTGGGTTGCACCAGTTACCAATGCCGCCATTTAACCAATTGGAACGAATTTGGCAAGAAGTGGCGTTAGCTCGGCAAGACGCTGACCCTATTTGCCAGTTAGGGCAATTTGAAATTCGTCGTTATCAAGGCGCATTGTGGGTTGTTAAGCGTATTAATAGCTTAGTAAATCAACAGTTTGAATGGAATTTCCCTGATGTCTTTGAATTGCCTGGATCTTTAGGAATTTTACAGATTATGGAAGGTGAGGGGCAAATACGTCCGCCCAAACCAGATGAAATTGTGACAATTCGTTTTGGGCTGCAAGGCACGCTAAACATTGTAGGGCGTCATCGTTCCAGAAGCAGTAAGAAGATCTGGCAAGAATTAGGCGTAGCTCCATGGATGAGAGAAAGAGTGCCATTAATTTATTATAACGACCAGCTCATTACCGCAGTAGGGTGCTTTATTACCCCTGAAGGGCTAGTTGATGAAGCGTCTCTGGGTATTGCCATCGATTGGCAAAAAGAGGGTGAATTTAAGATGTTGAACTAATGAGAAGCCCCTTATGACTGTGATTACCATAAGGGGCTATAGAAGGACTCAAAATCGTGAGTATTAGTGAGAGTGGTCGACAACAATCGTGCCGATTTCTGGATGACTGAAGGAAATTATGCAATCCAATCTTAACTCCTTGGTTCCTTCATGTGTTTCAACAATCAGGTACTCAACTTTTTTTCGTAGGAGTAAATCACTGGCCTGCCCCTCAATATTCATGCCGTCATTAAGTGCTATTTGCAACTTTAGCTGACGTTGGCATGCGATTTCTAGATATTCGTAATCATCACAATTGATAGGTTGATATTCAGTATCTGTAGACATATTCCCTCACCACTGTGTTAGTGGCGGTTATTGCCGCCTTGAACATGTTGTACCAAGCAGAAATGTGCTTAATACGATAATAGCACAGTAACTTTAATAACTATAATCACAGCGAAGGGAAAAAGACAATTCTTATTCACCAAATCAATGCATGACGTATTTTATCAGTAATGTCCGAATTTTCTTAGGTATGCCATATTTTTATTAGATGAAATGCTATGATGTTTACATTGGTTAATAAGTCAAAATCCACGGTTTTAAGGGAATTATAATGAAAAAATCACTAATGTTAGTCTTAATGGTGACTGGAAGCATTACGTTAGCTGGTTGCCAGAGTGCGACAAAAAATACCGATACAGCACCAGTCGATAAAGTGTATACAGGGGTTTTACCTTGCGCTGATTGCTCTGGTATTGAGGCAACATTGTTAGTTAACCAAGATGGTAGTTATGTTGAGCAACTCGTTTATTTAGGAACCCGAGATGGCGATACCGCTTTCCATGATACTGGTAAATGGGATATAGAAAATAACAAATTACGTGCAACTAATCCTAAAGGTGAAAGTACTTATTTTGCCCAATCGGCAGATGGCCAATCAGTGACCTTACTGGATTTAGAAGGTAATCCGATTGAAACACAGATGAATTATACACTAGACCAAGTTAAGCCAAGTAAAAAAGTGGGGCAGTACCGCTATATGGCAGATGCAGCTGTTTTCAAAGAGTGCGATAGTGGTCGCCAATACGCTGTTTCTGGTGTTGAATTAGAAAAAGCATATGGTGAAACGGGGGTAGATGGTGGTACACCTGTCTACGCTGAAATTGAAGGTTATTATACAATCCGCCCTTCAATGGAAGATGGCCAGTTTGATGCTGCTTTAGTACCAACAGGTGCAATTAAATTCGACAAAACGGCTTCTTGTAACTAATTTATTTCAAAACCTATTAAACTTGCGGCCAAACATCATATGTTTGGCCGCAGCCTGAGACCCACTTCTGTTGAAGTGGGTCTTTTTTGTTTCAGGTTTCCTAAATTATCAACTAAAACCTCGTATTACCTAATTCTCATTCATTTTAATCATTATTTGATATCAGTATAACTTTTTTATTGACGCAAAATATTTATATAAATGTGAAGGTCGTCATGGCTATTGGTCAATAGGAGACAATTGTTAGCTAGTTTGAATTATCGGAAATGCAGGGAAGGCAGTATACTCCATTCAACTAGAGATAATTATTTTCTTTAGTGTGCAAGGTTTGATTACATGATAAGTCTATAAGAAAATTTATAAGTCACAGCGGTAATGAAAAATAGAACGAATCAAAGGATAAGGAATGAATAAGAAAAATATTTATCTATTTTGTTCTGCAGGAATGTCTACCTCACTGCTAGTTAACAAAATGAGACAGCAAGCAGAAAAATACGATGTACCTGTCAATATAGAAGCCTTCCCTGAAAGCTTAGCTTCAGAAAAAGGTGTAGATGCGGATGTCATATTGCTGGGCCCGCAAATTGCATGGATGTTATCTGATATTCAGAAATTATTGCCTAATAAGCCAGTTGAAGTTATTGATTCACTTTTATACGGAAAAGTGGATGGGCTTGGTGTACTAAAAGCCGCTGTTGCAATTATAAGAAAACAGACAGCAAGCTAATACCCACAAGCTATTTACTACCTCTACAACATAATAACTCCATCAACATTAACGCTATTAATATAACGTAATGAGTTAAGAATGGAGCACACTCAAAAAATTGAGGGTATTTTTATGAGTCTTTTTATCACTTCGCTTGAAAAGGTACTCCTTCCATTCGCGGTTAGATTGGGAAAGCAACCTCATGTTAATGCAATAAAGAATGGTTTTATTCGAATTATGCCTCTGACCTTAGTTGGGGCAATGTTTGTGTTAATTAATAATGTTTTTCTGAGCTTTGATACAGGGTCATTTTTCTATTCTTTGGGGGTTAGACTAGAGCCTTCAACGATAGAAACACTAAATGGTTTTAAAGCCATTGGTGGAAACGTTTATAACGGGACATTGGGAATTATGTCCTTAATGGCCCCTTTCTTTATTGCAATGGCACTTGCGGAAGAGCGCAAGGTTGATCCACTTGCTGCTGGTTTGTTGGCTGTTGCTTCTTTTATGACAGTCACACCATATGACGTCAATGGTGCTTATGCCGTTGGTGCTAATTGGCTCGGTGGGGCAAATATCATTTCAGGGATTATTCTAGGGTTAGTCGTTGCTGAAATGTTCACTTTTATTGTTCGCCGTAATTGGGTGATTAGATTACCAGATAGTGTACCGCCATCCGTATCTCGCTCATTTTCTGCACTTATTCCTGGTTTTATTATCTTATCGATTATGGGAATTGTGTCGTGGGCACTAAGTGGTATTAGTAGTAATTTCCATCAAATCATTATGGACACAGTATCCACACCACTTGCCTCTATGGGGAATGTTGTTGGCTGGGCATATGTTGTATTTACCTCTCTATTATGGTTCTTTGGTATTCACGGCTCTCTCGCATTAACTGCATTAGACAGTGGAATAATGACTCCGTGGGCATTAGAAAACGTGTCTTTATATGCAGAGTATGGTTCAGTTGACGCTGCGATTGCCGCGGGTAAATCTTTCCATATGTGGGCAAAACCGATGCTTGATTCCTATGTATTCTTAGGTGGAACCGGGGCTACATTAGGATTAATTATTGCTATCTTTATTGCATCTCGTCGTGCCGATCATCGCCAGGTTGCGAAATTAGCATTACCAGCAGGTATTTTCCAAATTAATGAGCCGATTATCTTTGGTCTGCCGATCATTATGAACCCAGTAATGTTTATTCCATTTATTCTTATTCAGCCTCTATTAGCAGGAATAATGGTTGCAGCTTATTATTTAGGGATTATCCCACCAGTGACGAATATCGCACCATGGACAATGCCAACAGGGCTAGCTGCATTCTTCAATACTAATGGTAGTATCGCTGCCTTATTACTTGCATTATTTAACCTTGGTGTGGCGGTACTCGTTTATCTTCCATTCGTTGTGATTTCGAATAAAGCACAAAACACAATCGATGAAGAAGAAAGTGAAGAAGATATTGCTAACGCACTGAAGTTTTAAAATAGGGAGGAGCGTGCTCCTCCCATTAAAAAGAGATAAAAATATGTTTGAACTTAATGATATCCAAGACGATACCACTACAGATGAACTTGAAGAAGTTGTCATGGGACTGATTATTAATGCAGGACAAGCAAGAAGCTTAGCTTATACCGCATTAAAAAAGGCGAAAGAAGGTGATTTTGCGACAGCAAAAAGTTTAATGGAGCAATCGCACTCTTCGCTGAATGAGGCGCATAAAGTGCAAACTCAATTGATTGAAAGTGATATGGGGGAGGGGCGGATCAAAGTTAGTTTAGTTCTGGTTCATGCACAAGATCATTTAATGAATGCCATGTTAGCCCGTGAATTAATTACAGAGTTAATTGAGTTACATGAAAAATTAAACCATTAGAGAGGGAGCCATGATGCAGGCACTGATGAATAGAACCGACACTAATGCTGAAGTTAAACTAGTTCAAGAAAGTGAGCTTTTTAATAATAAAACCTTTCATGTCTTTATTTATAATAAAGTTGAGAGTGCAAGTGGACTGCATCAACATGATTATTATGAGTATATGATCGTTTTAACGGGTCGTTGTTATCAAATAATTAATGGAAAAAAAGTTTTATTAGAGCGAGGTGATTTTATTTTTCTTCCGATAGGCTCTTATCACGAAAGCTCTTATGATTTTGGGCCAACACGAATATTGAATGTAGGTATTAGCAAATCATTTTTTGATAAACATTATTTACCACTATTACCAAGTTGTTTTGTTGCATCACAAGGCTATCAATTGAAAAATGAATTTATGGCTTATATAGAGTCTGTGATCGCATCGTTAAATTTTCGCGACAGTGAATTTAATGAATTTATTGAATTAGTTACATTTAATGTGGTAAATCGATTGCGTCATTATCGTGAAAAAAGTATGCGAGATGATGCACCTCAGTGGCTAAAAAGTACATTGGAAGAAATGCATGATATCGCTATGTTTAGTGAAAGTGCTCTACAAAATATGATCTCTATAACGGGGAAATCACAAGAATACTTAACCCGAGCAACAAAACGTTATTATGGCAAAACGCCAATGCAGATTATTAATGATATCAGAATTAATTTTGCTAAAAAGCAACTTGAAATAACTAACTATTCAATTACAGATATTGCTTTTGAATCAGGTTATAGCAGTCCAAGTTTATTTGTGAAAAAATTTAAAGAGCTAACTTCATTAACACCGAGTGATTACCGAAAAAATCTATTTAGTGTTGAACAAAAAATGGTAGGTTAAATTATTACCTAAATAAGCTTTCCATTTCTAAAAATCTCTAGCATATCCATCTTTTTTATAAAGATGGTGTGCTTTTCTATGTCTATTATAAAGGTACAATGAGGTTAATATGACTCAGAAACAGAAATTAAAAGTTGTCACTATTGGTGGGGGGAGTAGCTACACTCCTGAATTGCTGGAAGGTTTTATTAAACGCTACCATGAATTACCTATTACTGAATTGTGGCTAGTGGATGTTGAAGAAGGTAAAGAAAAATTAGATATTATCTATAATTTATGCGAGCGAATGGTTAAACATGCCAATATACCACTCAAAATATTTAAAACGCTTGATAGGCGAGAAGCATTAAAAGACGCTGATTTTGTCACAACTCAATTAAGAGTTGGGCAATTAAAAGCACGTGAATTAGATGAATCAATCCCCTTAAAACATGGTTATTTAGGACAAGAAACCAATGGAGCTGGTGGTTTATTTAAAGGGCTACGAACTATACCTGTGATTTTTGACATTATTAAAGATGTCGAAGAGATCTGCCCTAACGCATGGGTGATTAATTTTACCAACCCAGCAGGGATGGTAACTGAAGCGGTATATCGCCATACCAACTTCAAACGTTTTATTGGTGTTTGTAATATCCCAATCGGTATGAAAATGTTTATTACCGATGTTTTAAAATTATCTAATAGCGATGAGTTATCTATCGATTTATTTGGTTTAAACCATATGGTTTTTATCAAAGATGTTATTGTAAATGGTTCATCGCGATTTAATGAATTATTAGAGGGTATTGCCTCTGGAACGTTAAGTGCAAATTCAGTTAAAAACATTACTGATCTTGCTTTTGACGAAGGCCTAATTCGTGGATTAAATCTGATCCCATGCTCCTACTTATTGTATTACTTTAAACCTAAGGAGATGCTAGCAATTGAGCTTGGCGAATATTATAAAGGTGGCGCTAGGGCACAAATTGTCCAAAAAGTTGAACATCAACTCTTTGAACTATACAAAAACCCAACATTAGATGTAAAACCTAAAGAGCTTGAATTAAGAGGTGGAGCTTATTATTCAGATGCGGCTTGTGAAGTCATCAATGCGATATACAATGACAAACAAACTGAGCACTACGTTAATATTCCACATCATGGACATATCGATAATATCCCTGAAGACTGGACAGTCGAAATGACATGTATATTAGGCCGTGATGGTGCAAAACCGCACCCACGTGTAAAACACTTTGATGATAAAGTCCTTGGCTTAATTTATACCTTAAAAAATTTTGAAATTACCACTAGCCAAGCCGCAGTAAATGGCCAGTTTAATGATGTATTATTGGCGATGAATTTGAACCCATTAATTCACTCTGATAACGATGCGCGTTTAATTTCTAAGGAATTACTTATCGCTCATAAAAAATATCTACCGAACTTTGCTAAAGCAATACAACAGCTTGAGCAAGAAGGTTAATAAGCTAATAGCTTATAGTGTTAAGGGAGAGCATATGGCTATATTACTTATTGTGAATGCCGATGATTTTGGACTCTGTGAAGCGGTTAATTACGGCATTATCGAATCTCATCGTAATGGGGTTGTTCATTCAACAAGCGCGATGATGAATATGCCCGCAATATCCCATGCAGCTAAATTAAGCCAAGAAAATCCGAATCTAGCTGTGGGTATGCATTTTGTTTTAACGGCTGGGAAGCCTTTCTCATCAATGCCGACACTCAGCCGTGATGGAATGTTGGGTAAATGGCTTTGGGATATTGATATTAATGACTTACCATTGGTTGAAATTGAACAAGAACTAAATCAGCAATATCAAAAATTTATCGAAATTTTTGGTCGAAAACCGAGCCATATTGATAGCCATCATCATGTTCATATGATTGAGGGTATTTTTCCAATTGTTGTAGCTTTCGCCCAAAACAAGGGTGTTGCGTTACGAGTTGACCGCCAATTAGAGAAAAATTGGCCGCCATTATCATATCAAGTGGCAAGCACTGATTGTTTCAGTAGTGAGTTTTATGGTGATGAAATTTCAGAAGCGTTGTTTTTGAATATTATTAATGAAGCTAAAGCGCAAGGGAATAACTCT
Source organism: Providencia sp. PROV205 (assembly GCF_028479505.1). NCBI lineage: Bacteria > Pseudomonadati > Pseudomonadota > Gammaproteobacteria > Enterobacterales > Morganellaceae > Providencia > Providencia sp. PROV205. Next base: position 81,850 of record NZ_JAMPNU010000003.1, read on the forward strand.
ATTGAAGTTATGAGTCATCCTGCTTTTATTGATAATGCACTACTAAAAAGTAACTATGCTTATCCACGTTTAAATGAATTGGAAGTATTAACATCTGAGAGTTTAAAATCACAGATTTTGGCGCATGGTTTTAAGATTGGTTCGTATCGCGATATTTAAAGAAAAAGCCCAAATTCAATGAAATAACTGACATTTGGGCTTTATTTTCTAGCTTTTAACCTATTTTATTTACCGAGCTTACCTTTTAGGAAGCTAATGATATTTTCTAGGCCAACCAGTTCTTTATCATCACTACGGCGTGATTTATATTCAATTTGGTTGTTGTCTAAGTTACGGTCACCAATAACGATAGTGTATGGAACACCAATCAGCTCCATATCGGCAAACATCACGCCTGGGCGCTCTTTACGGTCATCGAAAATTACATCAATACCGTTTGCTTTTAGGTCAGCATAAAGTTTTTCTGCAACTTCTTTAACACGATAAGATTTGTGCATATTCATCGGTAAAATAGCCACTTGGAACGGAGCAATTGCATCCGGCCAAATAATTCCGCGATCATCATGGCTTTGTTCAATAGCAGCGGCAACAATGCGCGTTACACCAATACCATAACAACCCATAGTGACGATTTGGTTATGCCCATCCTCATTCTGGACTGAAGCTTTCATTGCTTCTGAATATTTAGTGCCTAATTGGAATATATGACCAACTTCGATACCGCGTTTAATTTGCAGTACACCTTTACCATCTGGGCTTGGGTCACCTTCAACAACGTTACGTAAATCAAAAGCTTGTGGTAATGCTAAATCACGTTCCCAGTTGATGCCAAAATAGTGTTTACCATCAATATTTGCACCTGCACCAAAATCGCTCATTACTGCAACGCTACGGTCGATAACAATCGGTAGTGGCATATTTACAGGGCCTAAAGATCCAGGGCCTGCATTCACCGCATTTCTGATTTCAGCTTCAGTGGCAAATTCTAATGGGCTAGCGACTAAAGGATGTTTTTCTGCTTTGATTTCATTTAACTCATGGTCGCCTCGAATTAACAAAGCGACTAGTGTATGGCCTGAATCCTTTTTCGCATGAACAATCAATGTTTTAACGGTTTTTTCAACAGGTAAATTGAATTGTTCAACAAGCTCCGCGATTGTTTTTGCATTTGGTGTATCCACCAGACGCATTTCTTCTGTTGGAGCGCCACGTGGTGTTGTTGGTGCTAATGCTTCTGCAAATTCAATATTAGCTGCGTAATCAGATTCAGTAGAGAAAATGACGTCATCTTCACCATTTTTCGCTAATACTTGGAATTCGTGGGATGCGCTGCCACCGATAGAACCGGTATCAGCTTGAACAGCACGAAAGTCAAAACCAATACGTGTGAAAATTTTGGTGTAGGCTTCGTACATTGCATCATAGGTTTCTTGCAATGATTCTTGGCTAATGTGGAAAGAATATGCATCTTTCATAATAAATTCACGTGAACGCATCACACCAAAACGTGGGCGAACTTCATCACGGAATTTGGTTTGAATTTGAAATAAATTCAATGGCAATTGTTTGTAAGATGTGATTTCGTTACGCACTAAATCTGTGATCACTTCTTCATGAGTCGGACCGAGAACAAACGGGCGCTCACCACGATCAACAAAACGTAGCAATTCAGGACCATACTGTTCCCAACGACCACTTTCTTGCCATAAATCTGCAGGTTGAACAACGGGTAAAGATACCTCTATAGCGCCTGCATTTTCCATTTCTTCACGAACGATGGTTTCTACTTTACGTAGAACACGCACACCGGTGGGTAACCAGTCATACAGACCTGAAGCAAGTTTACGGATCATTCCTGCACGCAGCATCAGCTGATGGCTGATAACTTCTGCATCCGCAGGGGTCTCTTTTAGAGTTGAGAGCAGATATTTGCTAGTACGCATTGTATAGGTTCCATTAGAACAATAAGTTATGGCAAACGATTTATTTGCCAAGGTATATAGTGAGCTAGTCTACCAGTGACGGAGGCTTGCCAAAAGGGGTTAACGTGATTTTTCGCATGGTTCGATAGCGAATACTTCAGTCACACCATCAATTACTCGCCAACGAATATTAAAATCTAATAAATGGACTGCATACTCACGAGTTTCAGTCGATTGTTTTTTGTATGCGGGGCGAGGGTCTTGCATTAAGACTTGTGAAATAAATTGTTTAATGCCCGGATACTGATTTTGATAAGCATCTAATTCAGTTTCTGTTTGTGGGGTAAATATAACCTGCATATCATCTGAAGGAGTGTCCTGCGCATACCCTGCGGTTGCGTTTGATACTGCTTCAGCAAAAGGTAAATAAGGTTTTATATCGATAACAGGAGTGCCATCAACTAAATCAAGGCTACCAAGCTCAAGGATCACCTGGTTGTTTTTTACTGTTATTCCATGTAATTCAACAAGTGACATACCTATTGGGTTTGGCCTAAATGTTGAACGGGTTGCGAAAACCCCCATTTTTTCATTGCCACCGAGTCTTGGAGGACGCACCAGTGGTTTCCAACCATTTTCCATCGTTTGATGAAAAACGAATAAAACCCACACATGGCTAAATTGATTGAGTCCTCGTACCGAATTAGGGTCGTTAAATGGCGAATGCAAATGTAAGCGCCCCGCACCTCCCTGAACAAGTCCAGGTTGGCGAGGGATTGCAAACTTTTCTTTATACGGAGATTCAATGTGCCCAATAACATTAAACTGAAAAGATTGCATAAGATCTTTATTCAACAATTTGTAATGCACTGCCTTCACAAATTGTTGCCTGATAACACCCCGGGGAGGTCATGGTTTGGCACTGATGTAAAAGTACGGCATCAGCAGCAATATAGGCAGCTTGTGATAACATGCTGTTTTTTGCGGTATTTAAATTTGCCGGAGGGCTTTGAACGCTTTCTCGACAAGATTCCCCAGAGACAACACCCAAATCTTTGAAAGGCATCCCTAATAACTCTTCTGGACTATTCATTAATTTAACGTTTGCTGTGTCAGGCTCTGTCACACTTGGTACAGGTTTAGATAATTTCATACTAGTGAAACCTTTATTTTGCCCTGGACTCGTGTATTGGTTAATTCCACACCCGGCTAACACAAATGTCACCAAAGTGAGCAATAACAGTCTCATAAATTATACCTTTCTTATGTGGTTCAAAATAATGCCGTGATATTTTTATAGTCTACAAATTACAAAAAATACTAGACGGCGTTAAGCCGTCTAGTATTTTAATCGCTTTTTAAATAATAAAAAAGATTACCAACCTTTAACTGCACCACCATCGAAGACTTCATTAGCTTTATTTGCCACTTCATCCGATTGATATGCTTGAATAAATTTCTTTACGTTCTCGCTATCTTTATTATCTTCACGAGCAACAATAATATTTACGTATGGTGAATCTTTATCTTCAACAAATAAACCATCTTTTGCTGGGGTTAATTTAGGTGTCGCACTACTTGCCCAAGTCGTATTAATAATCGCTAATGCAATTTTTTGGTCATCTAAAGCACGAGGCAATTGAGGGGCTTCTAACTCAACAAATTTTAGATCCTTTGGATTTTCAACAACATCTAAAACAGTTGGCATTAAACCTGTACCATCTTTTAATTTAATTAGACCTTGTTGCTGTAGTAACAGTAATGAACGGCCCAAGTTAGTTGGGTCATTTGGTAACGCAATTTGTGAACCATCAGCGAGTTCATCTACCGACTTGATTTTTTTAGAGTAAGCCGCAATTGGATAAATAAAGGTATTTCCAACAGGGACTAATTTATAGTTACGATCTTTAATTTGCTGATCAAGATAAGGTTTATGTTGGAATGCATTTGCATCGATATCGCCTTTGCTCAATGCTTCATTAGGTAAAACGAAGTCATTAAATGAAACAAGCTCAACATTTAAACCATACTTTTCTTTAGCAACTTTTTGCGCGACCTCAGCAACTTCTAATTCTTTGCCCATGATCACACCAACTTTAATGCTGTTAGCATCTTTCTCTTTCTCACCACAACCAGTGAGAACGAGTGTGCCTAATAGCGCGCCGACAACTGCGATAGATTTTAATTTAATAGACATTGTTTTACCCCTTTAATACGGACTTTATAAGCACCTCAACGGCGCAGCTATTTTACTAACTATCGATGTGAAACTTTTTTCATTAAATACTCGCCACCAAACTGAATTAGATTTACTAAAATGACGAGGAGAACAATAACGGTATTCATCACAACAGGATTATAAGTTTGATAACCATATTGCAGTGCGATTTGTCCTAAACCACCTGCACCAACAGCACCACCCATGGCGGAATATCCGACTAACATAATTAATGTGATAGTGGCTGCATTAATTAAACTTGGTAATGCTTCTGGGATTAAAATCTTACGAATAATCTGAAGCGGAGTCGCTCCCATCGCGCGGGCTGATTCAATTAAGCCACTTGGAATTTCTAATAACGCATTTTCAACCATGCGAGCGATAAACGGTGCAGCGCCAATTGTTAAAGGCACGATTGCCGCTTTTAAACCAATAGTCGTCCCAACAAGAAACGAAGTTAATGGAATAATCCAAACCAGTAAAATAATAAATGGCACTGAACGGAAAATATTTACGACAACTGCAAGAGCTCGATATAGCCCTACATTCTCCATTACTTGGTCTTTGCGTGTAATATAGAGCAATACACCTAATGGTAAACCTAAAACAAAGCCCAAAAAGCCGGAAACAAAGGTCATTGTGATAGTGTCAATTGTGCCGTTAATCAGCAGATAAATCATTCTCTCAGACATAACCCAAAACCTCTACTTTCACGTGATGCTCTTTCAGAAATGCAATTGTGGATTCAACGCCACCATTAATGCCATGTAGCTCGGCTAACATCACCCCAAATTTTACGCCACCAGCGTAGTCAATTTGTGAACTTAAAATATTAATATCAATATCAAACTTGCGTACAGCCATTGAAATTAAAGGAGCATCAACAGACTGCCCTGTAAATTCAAGTTTGAGTAATGGTGATGAGTCCTTACCTGACTCTGTTTTTAATCGTTCTTTATAATCATCTGGAATATCAATCACTAATGTTGATTGAATAAACGCTTGAGCGACAGGTGTTTTCGGGTGAGAGAATACTTCGCTCACTTTGTCTTGCTCGATTAATTGCCCACCACTTATTACAGCGACTTGATCACAAATACGTTTTACAACGTCCATTTCGTGAGTAATCAATAAGATAGTTAGGCCTAATCGGCGATTAATATCTTTCAATAATTCTAAAATTGAACGCGTTGTTGCGGGGTCTAATGCACTTGTCGCCTCGTCACAGAGCAATACTTTAGGCGAATTAGCTAATGCGCGAGCGATAGCAACACGTTGTTTTTGTCCGCCAGAAAGGTTTGCTGGGTATGCATCTTTCTTTTCAGTTAACCCAACCAAATCGAGTAACTCATTCACTCGCTCTTTAATTTTTTCTTTAGGCGTATTATCTAGCTCCAAAGGGAGAGCAACGTTATCAAAAACAGTACGTGAAGATAACAGGTTAAAATGTTGGAAAATCATGCCAATGCCGCGACGTGCTCTCGTCAACGTTTTTTCAGTCATTGATGTTAAATCTTGTCCATCGACAATAACTTGGCCTGAAGTTGGACGCTCAAGCATGTTCACGCAACGAATAAGCGTACTTTTACCCGCACCTGAAGCGCCAATAACGCCATAGATCTGACCAGCAGGCACATGCAAGCTAATATCAGTAAGCGCTTGAATGTTACGGCTTCCTTGCTGGAAAACTTTATTAATATTTGAGAGCTTTATCATTTATAGTTTCTAACTTTATCTGAATTGTTTTTAGATAGTGTATCTAATAATGTTGGATGTTAAGGCGTCTAGACGTCTAAGTCAATAAAGATTGTTCTATTTATTCTATTCTCCTTTTATTTCTTTTCATGAGATACTAAAAAGAGATTAAATTTTAGGAGTGAACAGGTGAGTAACGGGATCCCAGCAGTCTTTTTAGATAGAGATGGAACAATTAATATCGATCATGGCTATGTACACAAAATTGATGATTTCGAATTTATCGAAGGTTCAATTGAGGCAATGATTGAATTAAAGAAAATGGGTTATGCATTAGTTGTGGTAACTAACCAGTCTGGTATTGGGCGTGGTATCTATACAGAAGACCAATTTATGCAACTAACTGAATGGATGGATTGGTCATTAGCTGACAGAGGTGTGGACTTAGACGGTATTTACTTTTGCCCGCATCATCCTGATGCTGATGTTGAAGAATATCGCCAAGACTGCAATTGCCGTAAGCCAAAACCTGGAATGCTATTAGATGCGCAATCATTTTTAAATATAGATATGGCTTCTTCTATTATGGTGGGTGATAAGCTCGCTGATATACAAGCAGGAAAAGCAGCTAAAGTTGGCACAACGGTATTAGTAAAAAGTGGCGAAGCTGTAACAGATGAAGGAATAAATAACGCTGATATTGTTATTAGTAGCATTGCAGAGCTGCCAGAAGCCTTAAAAAGAATCAAAAAATAGTCGTTTTGAGTGATAAGCAA